>NZ_JBJURL010000040.1:0-41148 GCF_046097905.1 Pseudarthrobacter sp. NKDBFgelt
CCGGCGGGCTGGTCGCCGCGGTGGGGCTCGCCGTCGTTGGTGCGGCTGGGCTGGTGGTGGGTGCCGCCGTCGTTGTTGTTGCGGTGGAGGTACCCGTGGGCGCCGGGGCCGGCGGGCCGAAGCAGCCTGTGAGGATGACCAGGGCGCTGAAGGTGAGAACGCTGAATGCCGAAAGCCTGGGCCTGGTCATGATGCTCCTTGGGGTGCTGACGTTACCGAAATGCGAAACTTTTGGGTCCGCTGCTGCTGCGGGCCCAAGCGTTGGCGCGGGTTCCGTGTACCCGCGCAGTCAAGAGTTACGCAAACGCGTACAGAGCCTCGCGTGGCCGGGCACCTGGTCACCAGACGGAGTCGCCCCGCAGGACGGCGTCGCTGCCGCCGTCAACATAGATGACCTGTCCGCACAGGTGTGTGTTCTCCTCGCTGTTGAGCCACGCCAGCAGGCGGGCAACGACGATGGGCTCGGCGATCCCGTTCAGCGGCATCGGGACCACATTAAGCAGCTGCTCCCGCCGTGCCGGGGTGGCGATGAGGTCGGCTGTCATCGGGGTGGCGATGATGCCGGGCGCCGCGGCATTGAGCGGGATGCCGGCCCCGGCCCACGCCGGCGTGGCGGCCTCGCGGCGGACCCACCGGGAGAGCGCCAGCTTGGCCGACGCGTAGATCAGCTGTCCCGTACTCGCCGGATCCCTGGCCAGGACCTCAGCGCGTGCCATGGCAGCGGGCTCATCCCCCGCCGTCAGCAGAGCAACGAGCTCACCGTCGCTGGGCAGGAGGGCGGCCATCGAAGAAACGAGGACGGCCCGTGGAGCCTCCGATCCCGCCAGAAGGGGGCGGAGGCCTTCAAGGGTGGCCACCGTGCCGAAGTAGTTCACGGCCACGGTGGCGGGCGCCGGGACGGCCAGGCCGGCGACGGCGTAGATGGCATCGATGGATCCGCCGCTGAGCCTGCCTGCCTCTTGGACCAGGGCTGCGCGCCCTTCAGCGGTGGAAAGGTCCACCACCACCTCGGCGTCGTGGATGTCCACCCCAATGACCCGTTCGCCCCGCTGCTCAAGCAGGTCCTTGGTTGCCTTCCCGATGCCCGAGGCAGCGCCGGTGAGGACAGATGTGCGGGGCATGGTGTCTTCTTTCCCTGGCTCAGCGTGTGGCTCCACTGTGCCCGCCTGCCCGCCGTGCGGCCAGAGTCCAAGGGCCCCCGAACGCGTGAGGGCCTGGGCCCGGTTTGAAACCGGACCCAGGCCCTTCCGGCGCTTGGTCAGCGTGTCCTACAGTGGAGCGGCTCAGCCCAGGATGAGGTTCAGGATGAACAGCAGCGGAATGGAGCCGGCCCACACGGCGGTGGTGATGCCGGACCAGCCGCGGAGCGCTGCGGTGCCTTCGAGGCCGGTGAACCGGGTGACCACCCAGAAGTAGGAATCGTTGAAGTAGCTCAGGATCATGGATCCGGCGGTGCAGGCCATGGCTGCCACCAGCGGGTCGATGCCGAGCGTGCCCACCAGCGGGGCGGTGACCGAGGCGGCGGTGATCATCGCCACCGTGCCCGAGCCCTGGGCCAGCCGGACCAGGGTGGCCACCAGGAACGGCACCAGGAACGCGGGCAGGGCCGTGGCCGCAATGGCTTCAGCCAGTGCGTCGCCTACGCCCGAGCTGCGGAGCACCTGTCCCAGCGCGCCACCGGCACCGGTGATCAGCAGGATGAGTCCGGCGGAGGCGGCAGCCTCGGCAAACCAGCCCTGGACCCGGCTGCGCGGGGTCCACCGCGGCAGCAGGACGTAGACGGCGAGCAGGACGCCGATGATCAGCGCGATCACCGGGTTGCCGATGAAGGCGAAGGGAACAACCCAGGCGGACGGCTCGTAGGTGCCGCCGACTACGCCCTGGGCGTTCTGGTCGATGGCGCCGGTGACCGTGTTCAGCACGATCAGCAGCAGCGGGACCAGGAGGGGCAGGGAAGCGAGGAACGCGCCCACGCGGTGCGGCTTGGCGCCCTCGGGCGGGGTGCCCAGGTCCAGCTCGGGATCGTCCGGCAGGTCCTCCTGCGCGGGGGCGGCGGCGTCGTCGTCGGTCATGGTTCCGGTGCTGCCGTGGTGGGATCCCTCAGCGGCACCCACCAGTGCGGCGCGGCCGTAGACGGCCTCGCGGACCTCCTCGGTGACGGAACTTTCGAGCTTGGGTCCCATCCACTTGGCGTAGGTCACGGCAATGGGAAGGAGCAGGACGGTGAACACCAGGCCGGTCAGGATGACAGCTCCCAGGTCCGCGCCCAGCAGGCCGGTGACGGCCAGCGGGCCGGGGGTGGGCGGGACCAGGTGGTGCGTCAGGGTCATGCCGACGCCCAGTGCCAGGGCCAGCGTCACGTAGCCGGCGCGCTTGACCCGCGCAATGGAGCGGGCCAGCGGGTTCATGATCACGTAGCCGGAGTCGCAGAAGACCGGGATGGACACCAGGGCGCCCACGGTGCCCATGGCCCAGGGCTCCCGGCCCTTGCCGAACAGCCGCAGGAAGGCGAGGGCCAGCGCGTTGGCGGCGCCGGAGACTTCGAGGATCTTGCCGATGGCCACACCCAGGCCGATCACGATGCCGATCGAGGCAAGGGTGTTGCCGAAGCCGGTGGTGATGGCCTTGACGATGTCGAGGGGGCTTTGGCCGGCCACGAGGCCGGTCACGAGGGCGGCGATGAGCAGCGCGACGAATGCGTCGAGCCGGGTGCGAAGTACGAGCACGACGATGGTCGCGATGCCCAGTACCAGCGCAAGTAGCAGTTGTATATCCACGTTGATGTACTCCTTGGGGACAAGAGCCCGGGCGCGCTGCCCGGCTCTCCTCGAATGGCGCCAGTGCCTTTTGGAATTGACTCCGTCGAGTGACGGGTGCCACACTATCCGGACATAAGACATCTGACAAGCCAATGGAGGAGGGATGCCGGTGAGCCGCCAGACACTTGCTGACTCGGTCTTCGCCGAGCTTCTGGAACGCGTGCTCTCCGGCGACCTTCCGCCCCAGTCGTCGCTGCCGGCGGAGGCGGAGCTCGCCAAGTCCGCCGATGTGAGCCGGCTGACGGTCCGCGAGGCCCTGAAGACCCTGCAGGCCCAGAACATCGTGACGGTCCGGCGCGGCCTGGGGACCTACGTGAATCCGCCCGAGGAATGGACGGGGCTGGAGGCCATCCTCCGGGCAGCAGCCCGCGGCACCGGTATTGACGAGGCAGCGCTGAAGCTGCTCGAGGTCCGACGCATCATGGAAACCGGAGCCGCCGAACTCGCAGCCAGGCACGCCACGGCCGAGCATTTTGCCGCCATGGAGAAGGCGATTGCGGACCTGGAAACAGCGCATGAGGCCGCAGACCTGGACGCCGTGACCCTGGCGGACCTTGCCTTCCACAACGTGGTGTTCAGGGCTTCGGCGAACCCGTTCCTCCCGGCGCTCCTGGGCCAGTTGGGCCACCTGCTCTACACCACGCGCCGGGAAACATCGGCGTTCCCCGAAGTCCAGCGCCATGCGCTGGAGCACCACCGGCTGGTCCTGGCGGCGATTGCCACAGGCGAGCCGGAAACAGCCCGCAAGGCCATGGACGAGCACATCAACCAGACCTACGACGACTACGCGCGCTTCATCAAAGCCAAGGAATCCAACACAGGAGTTGAACCAGCATGACTGACACCACCACTTTTCCCGCTGCACGCACGGCCGTCCTGACCGGCGCCGCCTCGGAGCGCGGCATTGGCCGCGCAACCGCAGACAGGCTGGCCCGCGAGGGCTGGAACATCGCCATCCTGGACATCGACGGCGAAGCAGCGGCCCTCGCTGCCAAGGAGATCGGGGACAAGCACGGCGTGCAGGCGCTGGGGCTGAAGACGGATGTCTCGGACGAGGCGTCCATCGATGCCGCCGTCAGCCGGGTGGAGGCGGAACTGCCTCCCGTCGTGGCCCTGGCCAACATCGCCGGCATCAGCTCCCCGCGGCCCTTCATGGAGGAAACCAAGGAAGGCTGGGAGCGGGTCTTCGCGATCAACATGACCGGGACCTTCCTGGTAACCCAGCGCGTCCTTGGCGGCATGATTGACCGGAAGCTTGGCCGGGTGGTGAGCATCTCCTCCATCTCCGCCCAGCGCGGCGGCGGCACCTACTCCAAGGTGGCGTACAGCTCAGCCAAAGCCGGGATCATCGGCTTCACCCGGGCACTTGCCCGCGAGATGGGCGAGCACGGGATCACCGTCAACTGCATCGCCCCGGGTCCCGTGGACACGGACATCATGGGCGGCACGCTGACGGACGAGCGGAAGAAGGAGATGTCCAAGGACATCCTGGTGGGCCGCGTGGGAACAGTGACGGACATGGCCGCTTTGATGTCATTCCTCATGGGCGAGGACGCCGGCTTCATCACCGCGGCCACCTACGACATCAACGGCGGTCTGCAGATTTCCTAGGGCGGCTTCAGGCGGGCGCGCACGTAACCCCTCCTGGAGAAGTACGACGGCGGTGCGCTGCCCGCCGTCGTTATGCCGCCGCGCTGCCTGGGGAGGTGGGCGACGCAGGCGTGGCGAGCTGGGCCGCGATCTCGTCGGTCCAGGCGTCGATGGCGGTCCAGTCCCGGAAGTCCCCGAAGCGGCCGCCGGTGAGCCGGAACAGGGTGCGCAGCGCTGACGACATCTGGTCTGCCTTGTAGACGCCGGAGAACATTCTGTGGCCGCGAAGCGCAAGGTCCTGGGGCAGCACTCCTGCCAGGCGTGCCTGCTGCAGTGCCGCGCCCTTTTTGCGGAACGGCTTCGGCAACGCATCGGCCATCCCCACGTTGAAGGCCCAGACGGGCAGCTTGGCGAGCTCAGTGGCGTGCCGGGCGAAGAATTGATCGGCCGCGGGCAACCACGACTGATTGTGGACGGCGCTGCCAACCACAACAGCGTCGTAGCCGGAGACCGACTCCACCCCGTCCACGGACCGGCACTCGACGCCTTCTAGCGAAGCCGCCATGCGGTCCGCTATATGTTGGGCGATCTCCTGCGTGGAACCCATCGCGCTGGCATACGCAACTAAAACAGTCATGGCTGAACCTCCGATCGTGCCGTCTCCAGTCTGATGGACACTGTGGCGGCCAGGATGTGCCGTTGGTCCCGACTCTGGGCCCGTATCAAGGTCCCCCGGAAATCCCCTACTCCGCGATATCTTCCGCCCACAGCTCCGGGTGGTCTGCCTGGAAGGTGCGCATCATGTCCACGCAACGCTGGTCATCCAGCACCACCACCTCAACCCCGCGCGACCGGAGGAGCTCCAGCTCGCCGTCGAACGTGCGCGCCTCCCCCACCACCACGCGCGGGATCTTGAACTGGATGATGGTTCCGGCGCACATGGCGCACGGAGCCAAGGTGGTGTACAGCGTGGTGTTGCGGTAGGTCTTTTGCCGCCCGGCTGCGCGGAGCGCGGACATTTCCCCGTGCGCAATGGGATCTTCGTTCTGGACGCGTTCGTTGTGCCCGCTGGCAGCCACCTCGCCGTTCCGGGCGAGTGCGGCCCCGATGGGAATGCCGCCACCGGCCAGGCTCTTTTGGGCGGCCTGGTAGGCGGCTTCGAATGCGGGGCGGTCGGTACTGTCCAGCTGCGCGGTGGAGGAATGCTGCTCTTGGGTCATGGCGTC
This sequence comes from Pseudarthrobacter sp. NKDBFgelt, assembly GCF_046097905.1. NCBI lineage: Bacteria > Bacillati > Actinomycetota > Actinomycetes > Micrococcales > Micrococcaceae > Pseudarthrobacter > Pseudarthrobacter sp. NKDBFgelt. The sequence continues at coordinate 5,636 of NZ_JBJURL010000040.1, forward strand.
ATTGTTGCATGCCCGCTAGGCCGGGCGTCCCGGCCCACGGGCCGGCTTGCCAAGCTGCAGCCCGGTGACGGAAATGTCCGGAAACTCCGCCCGGGCCGGACCAAACGGGAAGGCAGCTGCTCCGGACTCCTCCCAGATACCGGCCCCTGCCGCCCGGGCAAGGAACGGAGAAAACGGCCTGGCAGCCACGGACAGCACCTTTAAGGCAGCCGCCGGGACCCGCTGGACCGCGCCATGGCCGGCCCGGGAAAGCACAGCTTCCGCCAACTCATTGCCGGTGAGCGTCTGCGAGCCCCATTCGATGACACGGTTCCGCAGCGCCGGGTCTTTGAGGGCACGGACCACGACGGCGGCCGCGTCCTGGACCGAGGTGTAGGTCACCGGGACGGATCCGGAACCGAACACAGGAACCTTGCCCTTCGACTCGAGCGGGACGGCCATCATCTCGAGCCGCTGTTCCAGGAGCGATCCGATCCGGACAACCGTCCAGTCCATGCCTGACGCGCGGACGGCGTCCTCGGCCGCGGCCTTGCAGCGCAGGAAATCGATGGGCCCGTCGGGGGCGGCGCCGTGCATGGACATCATCACCATGTGCTGTACCCCTGCATCCGCTGCGGCGCGCACCAGGCGGACGGCGCCGTCGCGGTCTACGGTGCGCGGGCTGGAGTCCTTGAGCCCGAACCCCGAGGCCGCGAAGACTACCTCAGTGCAGCCCGCCGCTGCTTCCCGGCAGTCCGTTTCGGAGCCAAGGTCGCCGCAGAAAAGTTCGACGCCGTCGCTTACCGTCGTGGCGAAAGGACGGGAACTGCCCCGGGCCATGACGCGGACCCTGTAGCCGGCCTGCGCCAGAAGGGGAACCACGGCGCGGCCAAGGCGGCCTGTGCCGCCGACGACCAGGATCATGGCCGGCCACCTCCGTCGATCCCGCGGACCGCTTCACCGATGGCAACATTGACGTCGCCGGGCTCGTGATCCACGGGTTCGAGGTAGAACTGGGCCGCAGCGATCCTGTCGTCGCGGACGGTAAGGATGGACACGCCGGCGGCGCGCTGCACGGATCCGTCCGCCCGGGTGCCGCGGTTGCTCCATTCCAGCCAGATCCTGCCGGCCGGTCCGGTGGCGGCGTCATGGACGGTGAGTGAGAGGTCCGGCAGGCCGGCAAAGAGGGCAGCCCAGTTCTTGCGGACCTGGGCCGACCCGGTGAAACTGCGGGCCGGGTGGGCGGGGGTGGTGTTCCGGTAGTCATCCGCGAACTCGGTCAGCATAGCCTCGAGGTCATGGCGATTGGCTGCGGCCAGCATGCGCCGCACCGGGCCGTCGGGCACGCGGTCGATTCCTGAAGCGTCCATGATCTGCTCCTTGGTGTCCGTCGTGGAAGGCGGAGAGGCTGGTACGCTGTAATTAATTACAGTCAGCTGTATTCAACTGATACAAGGAGTTTAAGCCCGATGGGTCCTGCGGTCAACGGTGTTCCGCCCCGCTCCCGGAGCTACGACACCCGGCGCCGGCAGGAGGCGGCCGAAGAGTCGAGGAAACGGGTGCTGGCCCAGTCGCGCGAGCTTTTCCTCGCCACCGGATACGGCCGGACCACCATCGCCGCCATCGCCCACGCCGCCGGCGTCTCCAAGGAATCCGTATACAAGGGGTTTGGCGGAAAGCCGGGTCTCGTCCGGGCCATCTACGAACAGAGCCTGCGTGGAGCAGGAGGTCCGCCGGCTGAAGAGCGGTCGGACCGGGCCCAGGCCACCGTCGCAGACCCCCGCGAGCTCATGGAGCAGTTCGGCCGGTTCGTCGCGGAAGTCAGCCCGCTGGGCTCGCCCGTCTTTCTCCTCATCAGGGACGCCGCGGCCAGCGGGGACCCGGACATGGCCGCGCTCCTTCGGGACGTGGACGAGGAGCGGTACCAGCGCATGCTGCACAACGCACGCCAGGTGCTCGGGAGGGGGTTCCTGAGGCCGGGCCTTGCGGTGGAAGAGGTTGCTGACGTCTTCTTTATGGGCACTTCGGCTGAGCTCTACGAGACCCTGGTCCTCAAGCGCGGCTGGACCGCGGAGCGTTTCGGCCGCTTCGTTGCCAGGACGCTGGCGGCCAGCCTCCTGGCCGACGGCTGAGGCAGGCAGGCCGCCGTTTAGGGTCCGGTAAGGGGCGTGATGGGAGTTACGGAGAACGGTGCAGCCAGCAGCGGCTGCACCCCTTTCACAAATTCCTTCACATGGTCTTCTTCGTTGTGGGCCTTGAGGTCCTCTTGGCGGGCCCATCCCTCAAAGAGGACGAACGTACCGGGCCTCTGGTCGTCAGAGAAGACGGTGTATTCCAGGCATCCGGCGTCTTTTCGGCTCGCGGACTGCAGCCCAACGAGTGCTTCATGAAGCGCTGCTTCGTGCCCTGCTTTTGCGGTGAACACCGGCATCAGCCAGACCTGGGCTTCTTCGTTACTGACTGTTGTGTGCGTCAATTTTCACGTCCTCGGGTGCTGTTGTGCGGGCGGGAGAGGCGGCAGGATCACCGCCCCTCCCGCTGGGTCATGCGTTGATCTGCGGAACCTCGACCCACGATTCTTTTGCAGCGGACTCGACGATTGCGTCGTCGATGAGCGCCACCTGATAGCCGTCAGCAAAACTCGGGCTTACGCTGCCGCCTTCTGCGATGGCCTTGAAGAAGTCATAGGCCTCGATGATCTTCGTTTCCCCGTACCCGATGCCGAGGGCAGGGATGGGCCAGAGCCCTTCCCCGTAAGGGTGGGCCGGCCCGGTATAAACGGTGCGGAATCCCCGGCGGTCGCCGGGGTCGGACGCGAAGCAAACCTGCAGTTCGTCGCGCCGCTCGTAGTTGAACACGATGCTTCCTTCGGTTCCGTGGATTTCGAAGGTGATGTAGTTGTTCCGCCCGTGGGCATTGCGTGTAGCTTCCACGGAACCCACGGCACCATTGGCAAAGCGGATCATGGTCATGACTTCGTCGTCCACATCAACCTGGCCGCGGGGGCCCTCCCCGCCACGTACCGTGCCGAGCGCGTCGGCACCACTGGTTTGGAGCGGCCGCTCGGGGATCCAGGTGGACAGGAGGGCGTTGACGGCGCTGAACTCGCCGACGAGGTAGCGCGCCATGTCAATGACGTGCGTTGCGATGTCGCCGAGGGCGCCGGAGCCTGCGATGGATTTCTGGAAGCGCCAGGAGAGCGGGGAGTTGGGGTCGGCGCTCCAGTCCTGCAGGTAGGTCCCGCGGAAGTTGAGAATCTGGCCTATTGCACCTTCCTCGATGTATTTCTTGGCCAGGGCAACGGCAGGGGTCCGCCGGTAGTTGAACGCAACCATGTGGACGAGGTTCTTATCTTTGACCGCGTCGTACATGGCCTTGGATTCCTCGCCCGTACGGGCCAAGGGCTTTTCGCAGATGATGTGTTTGCCGGCTTCGGCGGCGGCAATGGCAATCTCGGCGTGGAGGTGGTTGGGCGTTGCAATGTCTACGACGTGGATGTCCGGGTCGTCGATGATGCTGCGCCAATCCGAGGTGGACTTTTCGAAGCCGAAACGGCGGGCCGCTTCCGAAGCAAGGTCCTCGGTGGCTTCAGCAATGACCTTGCGGACCGGCAGCGCCGGTGCGGGCCAGAAGAACATTGGCATGGCGGCGTACGCCAGGGAGTGGGCCTTGCCCATGAAGCCGCCTCCGATGAGGCCGACGTTGAGGTTCTGCATGTAAATCAAGTTCCTTTCGGAAAAGGCGGGAGCGCCTGCGGTGGCATTCCCTGTGGTCAATGGAGTCAGAGGAGTTTCTCGAGGTACTTCTTGCTGATGGCGGCTGCTTCCCGGGGATCCCCGTCGTAGCCGTCCAACTCGACCATGAGCCAGCTGTCGTAGCCGCTCTCCCGGATGGCGGCGAGGATGTCCGGGAAGTCGAGTTCGCCCTGGCCCAGGGGCAGGAACGCGAAGGGGTCCCGCCGAAGGTCTTTGAGGTGGACGTGCCGGATCCTGTCGGGGTATTTCCGGATGACCGCAGCCGGGTCCGCTCCCCCGGCCGCAAGGTGGGCGGTGTCGGGGCAGAAGCCGATCCGGGTGAGCGGCATGAGCTTGTCCAGCTCGTCCGGGCTTTCCACGATGGTGGTCAGGTGCGGATGGTAGCTGGCCGAGAGCCCGAAGCTTTCTGCAATGTCCATGACCCTGTCCAGGGCCGCGCCGAGGCGGTGGTAGTCCTCTTCGGTGGTTCCGGCCGCACGCCGCGCGCCGCCTCCGACTACCAGGCGTTCGGCGCCAAAGTCCGCGGCCAGCTCGGCCGCCCGATGGATCCGGTGCAGTTCGTCGGGGAGGATATCGGCATAGATGAAGTTGGCGCCGGTATACACACTGGTCAGGGCAACTCCGGAGCCGCCCAGGATGTCCTTGAGTTCCTCCGGCTTATCCGCGTATTCCGCGAGGTTGCCGTCGAACATCTCGACACCCTCGTAGCCCACCGATGCGATGTCCTGGACGGCGTCCTTCATGGACCCGTGGGTCATGTAGAAAAGGTCCTTGACGCTCGTCACGCCTTGGGGGTGGCCCACCACGCCGCCCCAGGTAATGGAACAGTAACCAAGTTTCATTGCTTGTGCCTTTCAGGTGCCACAGGAGATTTGGGGGTCATGGGTGTTACTTCTTCCGGGCCAGTGCGACGGCCAGGATGATGATGGCGCCCCGGACCACCTGCTGCTGGCTGCTGTCGAGGCCGGCCAGGATGAGTCCGTTGTTGATCAGGCCGATCAGCAGGGCACCGAAGAGGGTGCCGATGATGGAACCGAACCCTCCGAAGAGGCTGGTTCCGCCCAGGATGACGGCGGCGATGGCGGAAAGCTCGTCTCCGGAGCCCCACTGGAACCGTCCGGACTGGAGGCGGCCGGCGTAGAGCATGCCGGCGACGCTTGCCGCCATGGCCGAGATGAGGAGCACCTGGAATTTGATGCGCTTGGTGTTGATGCCGGTGAAATCTGCGGCGTTGCGGTTGCCGCCCGTGGCCAGGACCTGTCGGCCGAACTTGGTGCGGTTCAGCACCACGGCGCCGATGGCGACGAAGATGGCGCTCCAGACCACCAGGCCGGGTATTGGACCGAAGTTGCCGGATCCGAACAGCGTGTTGAAGGTGTCGTTCAGGATGGGCTGGGGCGCCGACGCGGTGATCCATTGGGCAACGCCCACGGCTATCCCCAGCATGCCGAGTGTCACCAGGAAGGACGGGATGCCAAGGAGGCTGACCAGGGCACCGTTGATGGACCCGACCACCAGTCCGACGGCGAGGCCGGCCAGGATGCCGGGGATCAGGCCGAACTGGGACAGTGCCATTGCCGTGCACACACTGGAGAGGCCGGCCACGGATCCGACGCTGAGGTCGATCTCCGCACATGCGATCACGTAGGTCATGCCGACGGCGATGACGGTGATCGTGGCGGTCTGCCGGAAGATGTTCAGCAGGTTGTTCGGCGACAGGAAGCCCTGGTCGCGGAGCAGGACGGCGAAGAAGAGGAAGACGACGACGAAGCCGATGTAGATGACGTAGCGCCGCCAGTCGAGGTCCTTGAGGATGGTGCTGATACTGCGGGGGGCCGCGGTGTCCCGCGACGCGATGGTGTTTGCCTTGCTCACTTTCAGACTCCCTGCACTGCGAGTTGGAGATATTCCTCGTCAGCGATCTCGCTGCGGGGAATATCACGGATGATGGAGCCGTCCTTGAGGACGAGGACGCGGTCGCTGACCGCGAGTAGTTCGGGGTACTCGGAGGAGATGACGATGACGGCCTTGCCGGCGCCGGCGAGCGCACGGATCATGTCCAGGATTTCGCTCTTGGTGCCGATATCGACGCCGGCCGTTGGCTCGTCCAGGATCAGGATGTCCGGATCGGTGCCCAGCCACTTGGCGATGACCACCTTCTGCTGGTTTCCGCCGGAAAGGAGACGCACCGGGCGGTGGGGGTGGGCCACCTTCACCGCGAACTTCTTGATCAAGGACGAGGACAGTTCCTTGCCCTTGGCGCCGTCCAGGAGCGGTCCCCGCTGGATCTGGCCCAGGAGGGGAAGCAGCAGGTTGTCCCGGACGGAGTGGTCCAGGACGAGGCCCTGGGCCCTGCGGTCCTCCGGGATGAGGGCGACGCCGGCGTTGATGGCCTGCTGCGGCGAGGCAAGGGTGACCTTTTTGCCGCGCAGGAGGACGTCGCCGCTGTCCACCTTGTCAATGCCGAAGAGCGCACGGGCGAGTTCGGTGCGTCCGCTGCCCATCAGTCCTGCCAGGCCCAGGATCTCGCCGGGCCGGAGCGCGAAGGAAACATCCCGGACCCGCGGCCCCGCATTGAGGCCGCGGACTTCCAGCAGCGGCGCCCCGGTGTGTTCCGCATGGTCACGCGCACGGTAGGAAAGCTGGCCCTCGATCTTCTTGCCCACGATGCCTTCCACGATCTGCTCGGGGGTGACATCCGTCAGCGGCGCGGTGAGGAGGTGGCGGCCGTCGCGGAGGATGGTGATCCTGTCCGCGAGCCTGTACACCTCATCCATGCGGTGCGAGATGTAGATGATGGAAATGCCACGCTGCTTGAGGCGGTCAATCAGTTCGAAGAGCGCTTCGGACTCGTGCCGGGCCAGGCTGGCAGTGGGTTCGTCCATGATCAGCACCTGCGCGTTCTGTGCGAGTGCCTTGGCGATCTCAGTCAGCTGCCAGTAGGCAGTACCGAGCCGCGAGACCTGGGCGCGGGGATCGACGTCGACCTCCATCTCTGCGAAAACTTCCCTGGCCCGGCGCACCGCCGCACGGTCATCGATGAGCCGTCCGGGACCGAGCGGTTCCGCGGCCAGGAAGATGTTCTGTGCAACGGTCAGGCTCGGCACCAGGCTGAATTCCTGGAAGACCATCCCGATCCCGGCGGCCTTCGCGTCCTGGATCGTATTGATGACGGCCGGCTTGCCTCCAATGAGGATCTCCCCGGCGTCCGCCTGGTAGACGCCCTGGAGGATCTTCATGAGCGTGGACTTCCCGGCGCCGTTGCCGCCCGCCAGTGCGTGGACCTCGCCCTTACGGACGTCGAAGCTGACGTCCTTCAGGACGGGAACGCCGTTGAAGCCCTTGGAAATCGAGCGCATTTCGACGACATTGTCTGCGGTGTTCATCGTTGCCCTTTCGGTGCGGTGCGGGGTGGACACCCCGCACCGCCTGTTTTTGGCTACTTCTTGTAGGAGTCCTGGATGTCCTTCGGTGCATCCTCGTGGTAGACCTGCTTCCAGGCCTCCAGGACGTTGGAGTGGTCAACCGGAAGGGCACTCAGGGCCACGTAGGCGGGCGCTTCCTTGCCGATGAGGGCCCCTGCGCCCAGCCGGGCTTCCGTGACGCCCTGGTCGAACGGCACCTGGGCCCCGAGGCCGACGATGAGTTCGTCCTTGGCCAGGGCAATGGCGACGTTCTTGCCGAGGTCCTCCGTGGCGATCTTCAGGTCCTGCCTGCCCGCGGCCCGGGCAGCGGCCATCACACCTTCTGCAGGTACATCCCAGACCGCCCAGATGCCGGACAGGTCAGGGTACTTGCTCAGCATGGCGTTGGCAGCGGCCTGGGCGTCTCCAGCGAAGTCAGGGCCGGCAATCCCCTTTTCCTCGACCACCTGGATGTCCGGGTATTCCTTGGTGATGGTTTCCTTGAAACCTTCATAGCGCTGCTTGGTCACGAAGAAGTCGGCCTGGTGGAACACGAGCCCGATCTTCCCCTTGCCACCCAGTGCCTTGGCCATTTGGTGGGCGGAGACAACGCCGTTGCCGTAGTTGTCGGCAGAAACAACGGAGACGTAGTCCTGGCCGGCTGTCAGTCCCTGGGGGATGTTGTCCATGAAGACGAGCTTGGTGCCGGCCTCCGCGGCCTTCTTGTATGCGGATGCCGTGGCTACGGGGTCCGTGGGGATGGAGACGATGATGTCAGGCTCCTGCGTCATGACAGTCTCGATATCCGAAACCTGCTTGTCCGGCTTGAAGTTGGCATCGGTTGTGGCGATGACCTTGATGCCGAGTTGTTCGAATTCGCTCTTGAGGCCGTTGACCTGCGCCGTGGCCCAGTCGTTTCCGCCGTAGTGCATCACGATGGCGGCCGTGGCGTTGAGCGCCTTGACCTTCTCAATCTCTTCAGGTGTCAGGTCTGCTGCGGACGCCGGGGAGGGCGTCTCGCCGTTGGGCCCCTTGCTGAGGACCTGGCCCTTGATCTCGTCAAGGGCCTGCTGGGCCTTCTCGGAGACGCCGGCGTCGGGAACGCTTGAGGCGCCCGACGTCGAACTGCTGCAGGAAGCGACGGAAAGAGACAGGGCTGCGGCGAGGGCCACAAAGGGAAGCCTGCGGATCATCATTGTTCTCCAGTGCTTTGAGTGGGTGGATAGGGGTGGATGCCTGGAACGGGTCAGGCGAGGGCAAGTGCCAGTGCCGGTGGCACCGGGGACAGGACGAGTGCGCCGGAGGCCGAGGCTGAGCGTATGGCAGCGGCCTTGTCTGCGGCTCTCAGGAGCGCTTCTGCATGCACCTTGTCTACGAAGAAGCCCAGGGAACACGGTCCGTGGTGGGCCTGAACCCACTTCACCGCCTCGCCGGCAGCCTTGGCCATGCCGCCGGGAGCTTCCGCGGCCTGGCCGTGGATGGTGGACACGGACGCGGGTTTGCCTGAGTTGTCAACGGAGACCACCAGGCTGGCCCAGAGGAGATTGTCATCGAAGATTCCAATGACCGCCGAAGAGCCTGCGGAGACGAAGGCGCGGACGGCGGCTGCAAGATCGCCAGGCGCCGTATCCCCCAGCAGTGCTTCCAGGTTTGCCCACTGGGCGTGGTCGACGTCCCGGAGCGCTGCGTTCGGATCGAGCGCGAGTGCGTAGACGATGGGGCCGGGCATCCCGCTCCTTTCCTCGTTGAAATATTGACTCCGTAAGCGTTTACGGTTTTTCCGTGAACGTTTACGGACATCATCGTAAACGTTTACGGAGATTTGTGTCAAGGATCACTTTCGGAGTGGTTTTAACCGTCCGCGATGGTCTGGCCGACGTAAGATCGATAAGGCACGGAGCCGGGGTGTGTACGCGCGGTGCAAGACAGGAGAGCAAGTGGCAGGCATAGCGGTTCCCCACGAGGCGAACGAGAGGCTGGCGGATGGCCCGCTGCGCCGGAAGCCCACCATCAATGATGTGGCGAGCATGGCCGGCGTTTCGTTCGGCACGGTTTCGAGGGTCCTCAATGATGCACCGGATGTGAGCGCCGCAACGCGGCAACGGGTTCTGCAGGTGATCAAGGAGATCGGGTACCGCAGGAACCGGGCGGCCACGGCCCTGGTCACCAGCCGGTCCACGTCCATCGGCATACTCTCCGACGGTTCGCCTCGTTTCGGCCCGGTGGGAACGCTGATGGCCCTTGAGAACGTTGCACGCACCAAGGGCTACGCCACAACCGTCATTAGTGTTGAACAGCCGTACGAAGAGTCGGTCCAGGCCGCCCTCGACACCCTGGACGATACCGGGGTGGGCGGAATCATTGTCATTGCACCTGTGGTGGACATGGCGGCAGCTGTATGGAATGCCTCGTGCCGTGTGCCCGTGGAGATGATCGCCGCGGGAGCATCGTCAACGCCAAACGTCTTTACGTACTCGGAAAACCAGGAGCTGGGCGCACGGCTGGCCACCCAGCACCTGATCGACCTGGGCCACACGGACATCGCCCACTTCGCCGGCTCCATGGACTGGTTCGACGGGCGGGTGCGCAAACGCGGGTGGGAGGCAGCGCTTCGCGACGCCGGACTTGAACCGGGGTTGTGCCCGGAGGGCGACTGGAGCCCGCGATGGGCCTACGAGACCGCCCTCCAGCTCGTTCGGGAAGGAAAAATACCCCAGGCTATTTTCGCCGCCAGTGACCACACGGCTCTCGGGCTGATCCGCGCTTTCGCCGAAAATGGGGTCCGTGTGCCGGACGACGTCAGCGTGGTGGGTTTCGACGATATTGAAGGTTCCGATTACTTCCTTCCTCCACTCACCACTGTGCGCCAGGATTTCACGGCGCTGGCGCATATGAGCATGGAGGTGCTTCTGGGTGCGATGGAGGGGCGGGAGGTGGACCGCACCCCCATCGCACCCACGCTCGTGGTCCGTAACAGTGCCGTCCAGGCCAAATCCCGCAGCAGCAAAAAGACAAAGAAGCAGTAGTTATTGCGGCTCTTCCTCGTTCGCGGTGGCCTCGACCCAGTCGATGGCGTCGTCCGGGAAGTAGCGCCCCGGCCTTTCATCCTGGCCGGCCCACCAGGAATCGTCGCTGGCCGGTCCGCCGGCCTCCGCAATCTCGGCCACTATTGCCGCCGGCACCTGATCTCCGTTGTTGTTGATCAGCCACTGCCGCGTCGATGGCTGCAGTTCCGTCCACCACTGTTCGATGCCCATGGCCGAAGTGTCCCACGCCGGCCGGACTGACGTCACTGCCCGGGCAAAGTCACCGCCCGCACAAAGCCGGCGGCAGCACCGCCGTCGTACTCTCATGGATCACTGCGCTGCGGGACGGGTACCCGCGTCCGTGCTGGATCCCGACGTCGGCACGAAGTTCCAGTCTAAGGACCCGTCGGCCCTCAGCGTCAGCCGAAGGAACCCGTGGGTGTCGCTGAAGCGCTTAACGATGTACCGCGGGCTGCTGGTGAAGGGGCGCAGCCCGACGCCTCCCGTGGAAACCTGGAATGACGTCATCCCGTCGCTGACGCACTGGTCGGCGTTGTTCACCGGGCAGGAGCGTTCGTAGTTGTGCTGCGACCCGGACAGGGTCAGGCGGACCCGGTGCTTCCACATCACGTCGATCCACGGCTTATGGTCCAGGTTCCGCTTATGCGTTTCCGTGCTGGACGTGAAGTACGGCTCGTGGTGCACCACTGCCAGGTGCTTGCCCGCAGCCTTGGCAGCAGCAAGGTCCCGGTCCAGCCACGTTGTCAGCGCCTGGGCCCGCGCCGGGTTGTACCGCCAGTGCGCGGAGGACAGGAACGCGAAATGCCAGTTCCCAAAGTCTTTTGAATATGGTTGCCCGTTTTCGATAAATCCGCGCTCATGGTTAATGGCAGCTTTGGCAGAGGACCCCGGGCATTGGCCGTTCATGAAATCGTCGAGGTCTTCGTTGCGCCCGGGTTTCCAGTCGTGGTTGGGGGCGGATGCCCAGTACAGCTTGGGCATCGTTCCACCCCAGAGCCTCGTCCAGTACTTCACATAGTCGTCGCAGTACGCGGCGTCGTACTGGAAGTCCCCGATCCCCAGGAACGCGTCAATCTCGTTGTTTTGCACCAGCCGCGTGATCGCCGCACCGTTCCGGCCGGACGGGCTGTCAGGGGCATAAGTCCTGACGCCGTTCATGTCGCCCACAGCAGCGATCCGAACGTCTCCCAGGGGAAAGGCAGGTTTGCCATGGGGCGGCGGGGTTGCGGTTGGGGGCGCTGCCGTGGGGGTCGCAGACGGGGACGACACAGCCGGGGACGGCTGGTCCGGCGGCCGTGGAGGGCCGGTACACCCCGCAACAGAGACGGCCACGAGGGTTGCGGCGGCTGCGGCCACGCTCCGCAAGGACCTGCGTCGCGGGAGTGCTGGCTGCATCCGGTAACCCTCCATGAAGCCGGCCCGCGGGTCATCCTGCGAGGGACAACCAGGTGCACCGGCACTTTTGATAATTCTCAGGCATGGACAGGGTGTCAAGGGCACCCAGCCGCCCGGAATACGGCTGCCGGGGTGCGTCGGCTGACTGGGTCTTGTGCTTGGGCCCCTTGATGCGAGGCTGCATGGCCGGGTGGCCGCTCCTGCGGCTGGTTCGGACCATTGTTCGGCTTTGGTGCAAGCGATACTATGCTCCCGGGGAGAGGTCCTGGTCCTGGAATGACGAGTGTTAGGGGCCCATCCAATGACCGACTTCTTCACAATGCAGCCCGGTGAAACCGCCGCTCCCCTTCCGCCGGGGCCCGTCCTGTGCACCGGGACGGCCGGGATGCGGCGCATCCACCGATTCTTCCTCTGGGCCTACGACGAGGCCCCCGGCCTGGTGCGCTCGGTCGCTGCCGGGGACACCGCCCGCGCCGCTTACGTGGGGGAAGTCCTCGGCAACTTCGACAAGGTGCTCCACATCCACCACGAGGGCGAGGACCTGCTCATGTACCCGCAGCTGGAGCAACGGGCACCGGCCTGTGCGCTGCACGTGGCGCAGATGCTGGAGCAGCACCGGCAGGTCACCCAGCGGCTCGAGGGCATCGAGCCTATCCGGCTGCGCTGGATGGCGACGCCGGATGCAGAGTCCGCTGCGGAACTGGCCGCGCGCTACGAGGACCTCTCGGCAATCCTCAAAGTGCACCTGCGCCGCGAGGTCACCGAGGTGATGCCGGTCGCGGACAGGGTGATGACCGAGGAGGAAATGAACGGACTGGGGCAGCACAGCATTGAGCAGTTCGATAAGAAATTCCTGGTCACCTACCTGGGGATGGTGCTGGCCACGAACCCGCCCGCAGACCGGAGAGAACTGTTCAAGGAGATTCCCCCGCCGGTCCGCCTGGGCTACCGCCTCATCGGGCGCAGGATGTACCGGAAACAGTACTCGACGCTCTTTCCTGGACGTCCGGTCCCCGAGACGCTCTAAAGGCCGGCCATGGTCTTCCTGTTTCCAGCGATCGGGCTGCTGCTGTGGATTGGCGTCCTTCTGGGTGCCGTGATCTTGGTCGGCCTTCTGTGGGCGGCGTTCGGCGTGGTCGTTGGGCTTGTGAACCTCGTGCACCTGCTCATCAGGGGAAACACCCGGCCGAGCGTACAGCGGAAAACCGCCGCTGGCCCCAACCGGAACGTACCCCGGGCGCCGCCCCCACCGCAGGCAACACGGGCCCCAGGCCCCGCGGAGTCCGGTACCAGGACCGCGTCTGAGATTTGGCCTAAATGGAACACGGCGCACAGGCGGTACGTGGAGGGCGAGAAGTCGCACTGGCAGGAGCAGTTCGACGCCTTGAACTCCCGCGAATAGGCCCGTTTGGAGGATGAGGACTGTACGATCTCGATAGATCCGGGACGGCAGCGGTCACGGTCTGCGGACGAGTTGGGGGACATCCGAATGCCGGAACTGAAACGCATTTATTGGACACGCATGGGCCTTCGCCTGGCGTTCATGGCTGTCACCCTGTGGTTGTTCGGCTCAGCCATTCTTTCGCTCATGCCGCAGGCGGCCCTATCCGCCGGCCCCGCCCCGTCCTCGGCAACGGAGGTTCTCCGTTCCATGGTGGACCGCGTGACAGCCGCGGTGACGCTCCCGGGCGCGATCGCCGTCGTCCTCATCATTGCCGCGGCCGTTATCAACGCACGGGACGTTCGACGGCGGGATCAAGTGCGGCGCTTTACGCGCCAGCAGCGCCGCGCGGGGCTGGCGCGGGCCGGCGGCGCGTGTGAGATGGAGACGGGTTTTCGCCGCCGGTGCTCCCGCGCGGCCGAGCATGGCGACCACTTCTATCCCTGGTCGAAGGGCGGATCCACCAGCCTGCAGAATTTTGTGGCCGCCTGCAGCCGGTGCAACCGCGCCAAGGGCGCACGGATCCCTTCGCCGAGCCAACAGCTGCGGCTGGAACGGCGACGCCGGACCTACGTCCCGGTTGAAAGTGCGGTTGCCGTCGGCGAGAGGCAGCCCCTTCCGTAGACCTTCAGGGGTCAAGCCGCTTGCGCAGGAGGCAGAACTCGTTGCCTTCAGGGTCGGCCAGGACGTGCCACTGCTCGCTGCCGGTCTGCCCGACGTCGGCCGGACGGGCCCCAAGGGCAAGCAGGCGTTCCAGCTCGGCGTCCTGGTCCCGGTCCACCGGGTTGACATCAATGTGCAACGGGAGGCGTTCGGTCCGCGGGTTGCTGCTCGGGCTCAGGATGATGGTGGGCTGCAGGCCGCCGAACCCGGCGCCCGGCGGGCCGATCTCGATGGCACCGTCCTCCCGGTCGAGCTCTACATAGCCGAGAACCCCGCACCAGAACCCGGCCAGGAGTTCCGGATCGGCACAATTCAGGACCAGTTCGCTGATACGGGAGACCATAAACCCCAGTGTACGGAGACCGTTCCCGGACTCACGCCTACTTTAGGGATGAGTGCGCCTCCAACCTAGCCACACGTACGTGTGCCGAATGCCAAGGCCGCATTACCATCCGTTAACGCGCGGGTAGCGGCGATTCAGCCAATGCAGTCCAGGACTAGTAAAATCTTCTGGTGCCTTTTTCTAAACCCCTCCCCCGCCCGTTGAGCTGCCGCCGTACCGAGTCCCTGGCCGGAGAGAAATCATGATGCTGGGGCGCCGGCGGTTCCTGGAGTGGATTGGGGCAGCGGCAGTCACGGCCGGGGTACCCAGCGCGCTTACTCCCCCGGCTGCGGCGGTTGTTCCCTCCCCTGCCTACGCGAACGCCCGCTTCGTCAGCAGCGGCGGGGACGATGCCAACCCGGGCACCAAGGCAGCACCTTGGCAGACGCTTGGAAGGGTCAGGGCCGCGCTGGACACCGGTGAAGTGGGGCGCGGCGACGCGGTCTTGTTGCGGCGCGGTGACGTGTTTTGGGGCTCCCTTAAGGTTCCTGTGCTGAAAGGGACAACGGGAGCTTTTACCCTCGGCTCCTACGGCAGTGGGGCGCTGCCGCAGATCAACGGCTACAAGGTGAGCACGGACGCGTGGGCGCTGCACAGCCCCAACGTCTGGAAGCTGAACCTGACGGCCGGATCCGGGGAGTTCACCGGCAACACGGCCGGAACCTCAACGGACGTCGGATTCCTGAAGGCCGGCGGCACCATCCACGGCTGGAAGCGGTGGAACCTGGCTGACCTGGCGCAGGACTGGGACTTTTACAGCGACGACACCCACGTGTACGTGAGGCAGGGCGTCTCCCCGGGTGCCGGGGTGGAGATAGCCGTGAAGCAGCAGGGTTTCCGTCCCGCCTCCAACACCAACGCCTCGGACCTGCACATCCTTGGCCACGGCGCCCACGGCGTGGGTATCTACGGGACCCAGAACGCGCAGATCACGGACTGCCTGATTGAGGAAATCGGCGGTTCGCGGGTATCAAAGACCACCCGGTACGGGAACGGGGTGGAAATCTGGATTGGCTGCGCGAACGTGCTGGTCCAGGGCAACACGATCAGGCAGACGTATGACACCGGCACCACCATGCAGGGCAGTGCCGAGGGATCCAATGCTGCGTGGACGGACTGCAGGTTCGTGGGCAACACCATTGAGAACTGCAACCAGAGCCTGGAGGTCTGGTCCCGGGGAACACCGGCTGCAGGGACGGGACACATCCGGTGCTCGTTTACGGACAACGACTGCCGCGATGCCGGCTTCTCCTGGGCTGCCAACATCCGGCCGGACCAGGCAGGCATGGGCACGCACCTGCTGACCTATGACGTGGAGCTGCCCTGCGACATCGAGATTGCCCGGAACCGTTTTGTGGGCGCCAAGGACAACTTCGTGCGCTCCAGCGGCACCGGGCGGCAGATCCCGGAGGGCATCAGGACCCACAGCAACACGATTTCGCTGGACAGCGGCCAGAAGATTGCATACCAGCATCCGGAAACCATCGAGCAGCTCGAGGCATGGCGTTCCCGTACCGGCAACGGACAGGCGTAGCCCGGGGCACGGCGGCGCCTGTCCTGGCCGGTGGCCGTCCAGGCCAGCTCACCCGTGGGCGTGGCGGCACCTCTGGAGATAGCGGACGACGGCGGCATCACCCTGCCTGCCTCCCTCGCCAATCACCCGGCCGGCGCCGGGCAAACCCTCTGTGAGGCAGCAGTTCCAGTCCTAGGACCTGGCGTCCTCATGTGCGGCGGTGGCCTCGGCGATCCGCTTGATTGCTGCGAGCGTTTTCGGAATGCCGTCCAGCGCCTGCCGGGTGCGGTCGGCGATCTGGGCGTCAGCGTCAGCACCGTACTTTTCCCCGAACATGGCTAAGCCCTCCGGCAGGAATTCCCAAGACTCGGTGAGCGTGGTCCCGCCGTCTGCCGGGGTGAGGGTGAAGCCCCAGCGGACAAATTTGCCGCCGACCACCCAGGCGAACTCGCGGCCGCGCTCGGCGGTCACCACCTCCGAGCGGGTCTCCCAGGACCGGTGCGGGAGCTCGTTACGGCCGGTGAAGCAGGCACCGGGCTGGCCGGCACTGACCTCGTCGTCCCACCAGCACGACGTGCAGACCGGGCTCCACTCACCGGTGCGGGTGATGTCGGAGACCAGGTCGTACAGCGCCTCGGCTGATGCCTTGACCGTGACCGACTCCTGGTGGTGGCGGATGCTGTTCTGGTTCATGGGTCCATCCTTACAGACAGTCACTTCTTCTGCCGCCGGCTGCCGCCGTGCCAGTCCTCCTGCTGACCGACCGTACCGGAGCTGACCCCGAAGGCAGGAAGCTGCGGCTGCTCCCGCAGGCTTCGCTTGAGCTCCGCGAAACCGGGGAACCGTGCCAGCCCCACCACGTGGTCCCACAGCTCGGCTGCCGACTGGTCGTCCGGCAGCCGGCTGATCACCGGCCCGAAGAAGGTCACACCGGCAGGCGGTTCGAAGTGGATGATGGGCGTGCCCACATCCTTGCCCGTCAGCGCCAGCGCCTCATCCGTCTCCTGCCGGATCTCGCTGTCCCAGGAGTCGTCGTCGAGAGCGTCCACAACCTGCAGGGGCAGGCCGGCCCGGGCCAGGACCGGTTCCACGAACTCCCGCGTTCCCCGTTCCTCACGCACCTCGGCCTCGCTGCGCTGGCCGGCCGTGTCCGGGGCAGCTTCGAAGATGTGGGTCCCGAACGCCTCGTAGAGCCGGGCGATCGATTCGCGGCCATGCTCCGCTCGTGTCCGGGCCGCCATCCTCAGGAGCCGGAGGCCGGCCGTGTGTCCGGCCTCGTACTCAGGCGGGAAATGCGCGTCGTAGTCAACGTGGGCGTTGATCTGCCGCAACGAAATGAACCGCCAGTCCACGGTGTACCCGCGCTGCGCCTGCACCATGCGCACCCATTTGCTGGTCATTCAGGCAAAAGGGCAGACCGGGTCGAAATAGAAGTTGATGTCGGCATTCACCCGTCCACCCTTGCACCTGTTTGTGACCCGCGTCTATTCGGCACGGAAGGTGGACAAGCAGAGTGTCCGGCTGGGGACCTCGATACGGCTCCACGTGGAACTGCATCGTGCTCCTCGTTGGACCCGGAAGCTCGGCAAAAACTGAGCCAAACCTGGGACACCGTCTGGCGTCCGGCCGATAGGATTACCTAGTCGTCCGGAGCCACGCGCTTCCGGCGAACTGAAAATTGGGGGAATCAATGCCGGAACTCGGCCGTATCTACTGGACCCGGCAGGGGCTTCGCCTGGCGTACTCGGCGGTGATGATCTGGATCGCTGTCGCGGTGATGACCGCGCTCAGCTCGAAGCCGGCACCGGCTGTCGGAGCGGGGCCGTCCGCCGCGGCAGGGGTCCTGAGCGGCATGGTGGAAAACGTCGTCGCCGCGGTTGCGCTCCCGGGCGTGGCCGCCGTCGTGCTTGGAGTTACCGCCGCCGTCATCACCGGCCGGGACGTCCGCCGCCGGGATCC
This sequence comes from Pseudarthrobacter sp. NKDBFgelt, assembly GCF_046097905.1. NCBI lineage: Bacteria > Bacillati > Actinomycetota > Actinomycetes > Micrococcales > Micrococcaceae > Pseudarthrobacter > Pseudarthrobacter sp. NKDBFgelt. The sequence continues at coordinate 23,174 of NZ_JBJURL010000040.1, forward strand.
GGTGCGCCGCTTCACGCGCCAGCAGCGCCGCGAAGGGATGGTCCGGGCCGCCGGCGTGTGCGAGCTGGAAGCCGGCTTCGGCCGCCGCTGCGGACGCCCGGCTGAGCACGGGGACCACTTCTATCCGTGGTCCAAGGGCGGTTCCACGAGCCTGCAGAACTTTGTTGCGGCCTGCGCCAGGTGCAACCGCGCCAAGCGTGCCAACATCCCGTCACCGGGCCAGCAGCAACGGATGGAACGACGACGGCGGGAGTACCTGCCGCCGTCGTCCTCCGTCAGCGTGGGCGAACGCCACCCGCTCCCCTGACGCCCGCCGGTCACAGCCCGAACGCAGCTAAACCAACCCGATCGATCAGCAGAACCTAACTAGGTGCGCCGCCCTCAAAAGCCACCTCGTATCCGAGCGACTTGAACAGACCAGTCAGCATACTCTTGGTATTTTCACCTGCTCGCTGCCGCAGCTCGGAATTCTCCGCAGCATCAGCCATATCCGCTTCGGCAAGGAGATAGAGTTCCGCTTGCTGGGGTGCCGTGAACGCATCTACCACCCGGTCATTCTTTATAGGGTTCGAGCCTGTTTAAGAGCTTGCCCGCAGAGTGTTTCGGCGAAGAGATCCTGCGTCTTCTCGCGAGCAACATTCAACCCGGGTAAAAAAGTGCTCCATAAAAATTTGACCGTGATCCCATCCGGCCCTCGCCGCGATAGCAGGCGTGATCAAGCGAAGCTTGGTCGTCTCCTCGTTAAGCCCCATTGGTTCCTCATCTCATTCTCGTCGTCAGCTTTCGGGCAGAAGAAAAGCATCCCTGGAGCCAAGGACTATGCGTACTGGTCTACCCACCGTTCTGTCGGATCCGCATAAGCGGACCTCCGACAGAACAGAGAACGCAGGCGTTTCACTACTCCAAAAATTCACGGAGACCAGTGCTGGCTGCGCGTCGTAGGAACTGCGAAGAGCCTAGGCGGGTTCAGGTGCGTCACGCGCCAGAGGTTCTCCATCTTCGGTATCAGAAGCGGTCTGCGGGTCACCCTGATCTTCGGCGTCTTCTTTGGATTTCTTCTTGCCCACCTTTGTTGGCTTAGCTTTCGGCGGCATCACTATCGGCAGGAGCTCGAGGAGAATAAATCGGGCCCGATCTTGTGAAGACCGCATTTTGTAAGTACCACCTTGGTCATCCTCATGCTCAACCGAAACGAAATCATCATGATTCTTAATTTCAGCTTGTGCGGTTTTGATAGCGAGGGAGGGATTGGCAAGCCGAATAATGAGCAGAATTGCAGCTCTAGTGTCGCTCCAGACTTGGTAGCCAGCCAACTGTTCAAGTGCCTCGTTGAACGCAGTCTCACCTCTCCAGATTTTGCATTCGACGATCAGAGCATTTCGCTCTTCGTACCGGAGCAGAATGTCCGTCTTGCCTTTACCATTGAACGTTTCCCCTGTTGCCTGGCCCCGCCAGTTGGCGTTGAGAACCATAAGCAGGATGTCGCGGATAGTTTCCTCGGGCAGGCTAAGGATTTCCGTTGGCAGGTCCACGGGGTTTTCGTCTCTCAGATCCAAGAGCTTCTCGGAGGTCCCTGGCGATCTTTCAAGTGCGACGGCAAAGCTACGTATCGACCTAATAACCGCATCAGCAATGTCATCGGAGAGCTTGAAATTCTTCTGACTTTGACCTTGAGATTGGGCTTGCTCAAAGGTCAGAGCCGTTGGCTCAAGCGAAAACTCGAGAGTCTTCTCAAAGTGCAAAGGAATGTTCAACGGTTCGAGCGCATCTTGGAGAAGTTTCTGTTTGTCTCTCAGAGCAGTCAGTCTGCCACGTACTAACCCGGGGTTTTCATGAGGGTGGCGTTCGTTCGGTGTGTTTAAGCGACGAAAGGTGCTTCTGAGCTGGGAAAATAGTGTTGTTGACGCACTTTTCTGCCGGCTGAAAGAAGCACCTTTCTGATGTCCAAGATTACCGGAGTTTTCCCGTCCCTTCCTGTCGCCACGACGGGGCAGTCGCTGGTCTCCCACGCTGGGCTGAAGGTGGTGACGTCCTTTGTTGACACGCTCGGGTTTCGGGGCTTGTGCGAGGACCGTTTGGGCCAGTTCGTCCCGTCCGGGGCCCGCCACCGGCCGGGCACGATCCTGGGCTCGTTGGCGGTCATGCTCGCCGGCGGCGGGGACCACGTCTCTGATCTGGACATCCTGCGCGCCGGCGCCGGCGTCTTCGGAAAGGTCGCTTCAAACGCGACGGTCTCGAGGTTCTTTGAACGGATCGTGACCAACCCTGAGCTGTTCAGCTACGGCTTCGCCACGTTGATGCGGGAGCTGCGCTCCAGGGCGTGGGAATCGGCCGCGGAACGGAACCCGGCGTTAACGGCCACGGCGCTGGATCCGCTCATTGTGGACCTGGATGCCACGCTCGTCACGTCCCATAGCGACAAAGAACGGGTCGCCGGCACGTACAAGGGCGGTTATGGTTTCGCTCCCTTTATCGCCAGCATCGACTACGGCACAGGCAACGGGACCGGGGAGGTCCTGGCCGCGGTCCTGCGTCCTGGCAACGCCGGGGCCAACAGCGCAGATGACCACATCAAGGTCTTCACCCAGGCGATCGCCCAGCTCCCGGACGACTTCTACGACCAGGACGGACAGCTGATTGGTGAGAAGGTGCTGGTGCGCACGGACAGCGCCGGCGCGTCCCGGAAATTCCTGCACTACCTCTCATCGTTAGGCGTGCAGTTCAGTGTCTCCTACCCGGTCCCGGTGATGAAGGCGAACATGGTCGCGTGGATCAATGACAAGCAGTACTGGCAGCCGGCGCTGGACCAGGACGGCGATGACCGCTCCAACGCGTGGGTCATCAACGCCACCGACGTCTTCAGGCTCACCGACTACCCGCCAGGGACAAACCTCTACCTGCGTGCCGAGCCCCTGCACCCCGGGGCCCAGGCGACCTTGCTGGACATGGACGGGCACAGAGTCACGGCCTTCCTGACAAACTCGCCGCGCTGGCATGGACCAGCCCTGGATGCCCGGCACAGGGCGCGGGGTCGGTGTGAGAACAGGATCAAAACCCTGAAAAACACCGGGCTCGGGAAGCTGCCGTTCTTCGACTTCCACGCCAACCAGGCCTGGGCCAACATCGCCGCCCTGGCCATGAACCTGGTCTCCTGGCTGCAACTAACAGCCCTCCCCACCGGCCACAAAGCCCGGTGCTGGGACATCAAACGCTGGCGCTACCGGCTCTTCGCGACCGCCGGGAAACTCATCACACGGGCCCGGCAGACCCGGCTGCTGATCGCTGACAAAGCCCCGGAAGCCGGGACAATCACCACGCTTCTGGCCGCCACTGCCGAGCTGAAAACCCGCCTCCGACACCGGGCCCCGCACCTGGCCTGAGAACAACCCGGCCGGCCACTTCAACCACCCAGCACAACCCATCGGACACGTGGAAACCGACGCCAGCCCAGCGACATTGGGCCCGGCCAGCGCGCTCAAAACCAAAGAATCAACCCTGGCGAAAATAAAATCGGAACCTGGCCGCCAACCCGGCCCTCATGAAAAATCCGGGCTAACTCCTCCATTCGATCTTCAGCTTGCTCGACTGATAAGTTCATCAGGTCCACGAACTTCTGCGTGTTATCAAGTTCAGTGTTGAGCTTGGCGGAGAACAAATCAGATCCATTTTCTGCCGCAGCCTTCAGGTCACGCTCTTGAAACGTGATGTCAAAGTAGAAGTGCGGCACCCCTTCGAGCACAACGAGCAAGGGCTTTTCGCCCATAATGGGTTTGATCGCATCGAGGGTGCCCCCCGTTGGGACCAAAAATCTGGCGCCGACCAAATTGGAAGCGTAACCCTCTGGAAGGCTTGTCCGACGTAGAGCTTCACGTTGAAACTCCACCGGCTTTGCTGCGCACCGCTGAACTACTTGCTCCACCAGCGCTTCCACGTCATCCGTGGCGAGTCTTCCCTGCTTTGCCAACTCTTGAACGAGGTAGAGCGCGTTTTCGTTACGGGCCGAAAAATTCTCCTCCGCTTCCGGAACTTCCGCCCAGCTGTACGTACTTGTTCTGTTCATAGGTGCCAGTTTGTCATCAACACAGGCCAGATCAGGCCAACTCACCTACTTGCCGTCTCCACGAGTTTGCAGTCGTCGCAGAAACGAAGACTATCAAGGGGCATTCATCCTCATGTGTTCCGCGAATGCCGCAGCCGTACCCAAACTGAATGCACTGCATTTCTGGCCGATCACGAGGTTGACTGCTTGCAAGAGGTCCGGAGTATCCGCTGAACGGCCCCTTACAATGTCACCGGTTTCATCAACCAAAATATAACCCCATTCAAAGAGCGAATCGCAGCCAAGGGCGCACACAAGCATGGCAATCTCCCTATAGTTGCGGCGCTCCTTATCACTGCACTTGCTTCGAGGTTTGATATGGCCGGCGATGAGCAACCGCTTCGGAAGTACTTTTCCGCACACTGCACAAGGAGCAGCATCACGGCCGCCGAGTAGCGCCTTCCTCAACTCGGCCTGTTCTTTACGCAGCTTTGTAATGACTGCAGAGTCGGTTTCATCTCCGTCCCAGTAGTCATTAGACCGGCCCAATATACCCTCATCAGCAACCGGCAGCTCGAGGGACAGTTTCTCTAATAGCCTCTGCCCGTCCTCGTCTGTGAGAAGAGAAATATATTTGCCCTGCTGAGGAATCGGAGGGTCAGACTTGTTCAGCGGTCCTGGCATGCCAATTTTTATCAGTTCAGCCACCTGACTGAAATGAAGATCCAGATTCTTGCGAACAGGCTTCACTCTTACCAACCAGCCTGTATCGCCCTCTCCCTCTCGGGCCTTGTAAGCAGCAGTACGCGGATACTCTACAAACGAGTGAATGACTGTAGATACAGCCCGGACACACTTGTTGTGGTAATGGAAGACGACGTCACCTTCGCGGATCTCCTTGATGTACGCTCTGCCAGGGTCCAGGGCCTTTCCCCAAGGGCGGGGGCATGTCCAAAGAGACCCCTCAGAAATCGCTTCCGGGTAGTTGTCCTTTTGGTTTGCCCACCAATAGGTCATTGCCGATCACTTCCCCTCTAGTGAAGCAGTCAAAATCGTAGGTGCGTGACGTCGCGAGGTTCAAGACTTCATATTGTCTTCGACTCCAAGGGTAATAGTGCCTCCGACATTCTGACGCCGCGGGAACATCTCACCGCGCCGACAGCCCGTTACTCATTATCGAAGGACGTCGACGATTCACGCTTTCACCTCGACCTGGGTTTGACCGATCGCTGGCTGGTTAGCAGCGTTAGTCCCAGTCGTGGGATCTCCTCAGGCAGGCGGTTCAAGAACATTGCCGCGGTCTGTCAGACGACGCCCGCTTCTCAACTACTCGCTAATGATCGCCACGGGTATCCCCAGCCCTACTAGCAACCGCAGCGTCGGGACCTCGGCGTCCGCTCCAGGAAAGGTGATCCAAGAGTGCGCCCCATGCGCGTATGTGTCGAGAATGGCATTCCGGGCCTAATCAATAACATCCTGGCGGAACTCCGCCCCATAAGCCGTGGGCATGGTCAACATCCTTGCACGAGCACAAGCTCGCTAGTTCAAGGAGTCAACAAAACCGGGGGCAGTCCCCTGCGAGGATCGCAATGCTAAGAGACGGTATAGCGGAATGCCAGTGGTGTGAGCTGACTGTTTTCAAGCTGCCAGGGTTGTTCAACACATAGGCATCCACCAGAGGCAGTAGGCATCTCTCCCGTCCTATCCAGCCTAATTGAGTGGACAATCGCCAGGGCGTTCGAGGGGTAACGCTCCTGGTGAAGCAGAACTTCGTTGCGCGTCAGGATGATTTCCGTGCCGGTCGACGTCGTCCCTTTGACCTCAATGAATATCGAGGCATCGTCCCTCTGCGCGAGTAAGTCATAGGACTCATGATCGCCAACGTCAGTAACCGAATAACCTTGCATTTCAAAGAATCTAGTTGCTCGCTCCACGGCTAATCTCTCGACAACTAGCCGTTCCGCTCCAGTCAATCGAATACCCTGGCTTCTAGCTGGCTTACCCGCGACTACATCTATCGCCGTCTGTACATCAGATAGATCAGGCCCAGAATCGCTAGGCACGTATAAACCTTCGTCCTCGAGGTCGTACAGCATTCCGAGCCAAGTCAAAGCTTGAGCAAGATCCAATCTGAGCTCAGCTTCTTCCGGCACGGCATCTGCCGAATACTCCTTGCCAACTACGTTGCCAAGTTCATACCCCTCCCCTAGTCCACCACGTCGACCATCCAGCCGAAGGCTGTGAGTCCAGCCCGCTGGCAAAGAATCCATCAGCTGCAAAGCTCGTCGGGCCCACTGGGAACGCCGGAGAAGCTCGGGTCCAGGTCGACGTTTGAAGCCGAAACCGTCCCAGCTTGTAGTCGCCTGGATGAGGCTAAGATAAGAACGTTCTCCAGTCCGGCTGAATAAGTAGACCACGTACCATCCAGACGTAGGACGGGGCGAACGGCCCTTGGAAGGCAGTCGAACCCACGGGATCTCTGTCTTCCGGCCAACACCGTCATTGCCCTTCACGCCCAAGTCAGCGATCGACGTCGCCTCAAGAACTTCGGCGGCCTTGGCGCTAATGGCTGCGGAAAAGGCCTTACGTACCAGCGCCCCTCTACGACGCATCGCGGCGGTGTTGGATGAGCTGTATTCAGCCTGGAGAGACAGAACCTCTTGAATGCAATCTCGCATGTTAGCAAGTTACAGCGTTGCTCTATCACTTACGCAGGGCGCACGACGTGAGTCACGTTAGTGAACCTCTGCTGTTGAAGCAGAGCTCCAAGGGCATGGCACGGCGTTGTCACAGGGGCATGGTTGAGTGAGTCCTGAATCTGACACATGACTCAAGTCGCCCAAGTAGAATCGGTGGAGTGCCATCAGAAAGTGAGTTTCCCTTGAGTAGCAAAGACCAGCTCCGCTCCGTTGAGTTATTTGGAGGAGCGGGAGGCTTGGCCCTCGGGACTCACCAGGCCGGATTCCGTCCTGAACTTTTCGTCGAGTGGGACCGGTGGGCCTGTGACACGGTACGCGAGAACCAGGCCGACGGATTTGAAGCCGTTAGAGGGTGGCCCGTCATGGAAGGAGACGTTCGCAAAGTCGACTGGTCGGTGATCAAGCCAGGCCTCGACCTTGTCAGCGGAGGCCCGCCTTGTCAGCCCTTCAGCACAGGAGGCAAAGCTCAAGCTGCAGACGATAAACGCGACATGTTTCCAGCAGTCTCACATGTGATCCAGACGCTGAGGCCCCGCGCATTCATGCTCGAAAACGTTAAAGGGCTAACGCGAAGTACATTCGCTAATTATTATCAACTGATTTTGCTCCGACTCAGGTTTCCTGAGCTCGTTGCACGCGAGGGTGAACCATGGATGGAGCATCTTCAGCGGCTGCAACGAGAGGGTACTTCGAACCACGAACACGACCTGACCTACAACGTGACGTCCACTGTTGTCAACGCCGCCGATTATGGTGTTCCACAGCACAGACACCGGGTCTTTATCGTCGGGTTCCGCTCGGATATCTCAGCCCCGTGGTCACTTCCCGCGCCCACTCATTCGCATGATGCCCTGCTTGAGTCCCAGTGGGTGACAGGTGAATATTGGGATGAACACGAACTCGCGTCCAAGCATCGTCCCGCTAAGCCAGCCAGATTCGCTAATCGGATTGCGGCGATTGCAGCCGGAGATGTCGCACCGGTCGGGATTCGCTGGCGAACAGTCCGCGATGCGTTACGGGGAATGCCGGAACCGAAGGCGTCCGGTGTCAAAGGTTGGCACAATCATCTGCTCAAAGAAGGCGCCAGGGTCTATCCCGGTCACACTGGCAGTCCTCTGGATCAACCGAGCAAAGCGCTCAAGGCAGGCGGACATGGCGTTCCGGGCGGCGAGAATATGCTTCGCCGAGTCGATGGAACGGTCCGTTATTATTCGGTCCGAGAGGCGGCCCGCATACAGACATTCCCTGACGAGTATGAGCTTCACGGAGCCTGGGGAGAAGCCATGCGTCAGCTGGGCAATGCGGTGCCAATGAAACTAGCGTCCACGATCGCGGAAAGTGTTGCAGACCATCTCAGGGCAGCCCAATTGCGAGATGTAGAATTCGCCTTTGAGCTGACCGAGGCCGCGCTCACGGTGTAATGCGGCGCTGCCACTACAGGCGGAGAGGGTAATTCCCCTGCCGCTATAACAACGAATCTATAGATTCCTGCCCAGACCTTCTCCGATCTTGCATGAGGGAAGGCAGCCAAGCTAGCGAAGCGTTACGCTACTCTTCTGGCACGTTGCCCTTGCCCCATTCAGGCTCATTTTCCTCGAATGTATGATGACCGCCCTCAGCATGCCAGACGAAGATACGGGAACGGTACTTCTTAATATCACTGGTTTTATAGGCCAGAACGTACCCCGGCAAAGCGACTATTTTCCATCCAGCCGGCAAGTGATCCGCTATCAAGTCGAGCCAGCTGCGCACCGTTCTTGAGCTGCCAGTGATATCTATTGCAGAGACATCGACTCCCAGCAACTCCCCCTTGTCGGCGTGCGAACGGCCAAATCGGAATGTGAACGGAAAAGCGGTTTTGAGCACTGTCATTGCTTCATAAAGCGAATCCACAGGATAAGTGTGTCTTTTCGTTGCTCGCTCTACTGGCGTGATTATTAAGTCGAGATCGATCTGATAGGTGCGATCGAAGTGCAACCACTTGACAGCAGACGTATCGCGCTCCTTACCCACATCCTTATTACCAAATCCATTACTGTTCCATGCCGCCCTTTTTTCGGGGCGAAGCTGTGATATCAGGATCTTTTCTGGACCGAGCGCGTCGAGATCTTCATCAATATACATGCAACGAAATTCCATGCGCTCCACCAGACGACGACTAGAATTTCCGTCGGTGTCCCTTCGGCCGGATATCTTTCGGTGATGCTGGCTTATTCTGGCCCCGAGATTCTCGTCGGCCTTACCGACATATACCGATTTGCCATCGAGAAACAACTGATAGATACCAGGGCGGCGCTCGATGTGGTCGACATGCTCCGGAATTAAGGGTACGCATTGCAGAACTTCCAGGGAGCGCATCAGCTGGCTGCGCATAGCATCGGAAATAGATAAGCTGAAGCGGCCTACGTGAACGTGCTGCGCTTCGGATGTGTCCTGAACTTTTGTTCCCATTAGCCTGATCCTAGTCCCACTCGCAAGCTATGGGTAATCGCTACATCGTCTTTGTCTCATACAGTGTTACAGCCAACAGGCTCCTCTTTGTACTGCTGTCGGCAGCAGTACAAAGCGCCAAACTGCAATGCCAGGAACACAAAAGGCTGCGGTAACGTTGGTTGGACAGCCGGACCATGATCTGGCGCGCGTGCTTACGTGACGACAAAACGGCGGGCCCCGCAAGCAGCGCCCTATCCGGCTTCGGTTCTGTACCCCGGCACAAGTTCGTGAGGTTGCTGCCCATTTTGGTACAAAGCAAGAGGTAAGGCACTCCTCCACACTGAAGATGAGAAACGTTCTTGGCCGCACGCATAGGCAAGCAGAAATTCTGTTCCGGGCCTTTTCTTGGTCGGCTTGAGCAAACTAGCCGCCCACCTCTTCCCGTCCTTGGTGGTCGAGTCATCTTCACCTATACCTGAATGAATTGCTGACCCTTTTTACGGCGAGGTAATTCAAACGTCGTTAGCCGACAAAGCTATCTACGCTGGGTGCCCCTCCGACGCCCGACTTCTACGTCGTCTCATTTGAACCATCTCCGCAATCCGCTGCGCAGCAACGGAAGGGACCTCGTGCTCCCACACTCGTATCACGAGCCATCCTCGTTCACTGAGGAATCGGTCCGTCTGGCGGTCACGTTCCACGTTTTCATTTATCTTCTGATCCCAGAACGCGGCTCGTTGCGTCGCCGGTCGGTAATGCTCGGGGCAGCGGTGCCAGAAGCAACCATCTACCATCACGACAACTTTGGCCCCCGGAAAGAGGACGTCTCCGGTTCGCCTGTAGGAGGGGATCGGCCTTTTGTGAAGCCGGTACCCAAGTCGAAGGGCCCTAAGCTCCTTACGCAGAGCAACTTCCGGGCGAGTATCTCGACCTCGTATACGTGTCATTCGGGCACTGACCTTTGGGTCAATGCTGTCAGCACCTGGACGGTCCGACTTATCGTATGAATTCGGCTTCACCGAAACTTTTCCTCCACAAGTCCTGGCGGGTTCAGGCGCTCCTACATGGGCACTGCTCCCTTACGCATGTGTGGCCGGACAGGCTCAAGCAGGTTCGATGCGTGGGCACGTTGGTTGCGTCATCTTGCCTCAACGTCCTCTCGCCCATCGCTAGAACTGCAAAGAGGGACTCTAGCTCACTGCGAGATGGGCTGCACTGCCCCCTCGTTTGGAAACCCCACGACGACGGACAAACGATGAAAGCCGTGAGTTCCACACTCTGGTATCGATTTTTGGCGCATGCACTCGTGACCTATATTGAGCCCATGACACCTGGCTCTCCTCCATTAGTTGAAGAGGTCGAAGTAAAATCCGTCAGTGATTTACTTACAGATCTTTCCACCTACAGCAACGATGAACTTCTCTGGTACCGCGGTCAAGCGCGCTCGAGCTGGCTGCTGGAGCCGTCCCTAGTTCGGCTGGACGGCGTGAGGGACGAAAAGCCCTTGATGGAAGAATTCAAGAGGGATGCTATACCGTTACTGACTCGAGCGGATCTTAGCGGTTGGAGTTTGACCGAATGGGACTGGATGTTCATCATGCAGCACTACCACGTCCCAACTCGTCTCCTTGACTGGTCCGAGTCCCCTCTCATCGGTTTGTTTTTCGCGCTCGACGAGACGGGTGTCGATGATGCCGCCGGTCCCGCAGCTCTGTGGCTTTTGAAACCGCAGGTACTTAATGAAGCCGCGCGCGTCACGTACGACCAGAAATGGCGCGTGCCCGTCTGCGACGTCACAGACGAAAAAGACGATGATGTGGGAAAGTATCTACCGTCACAGCTGGCAACCGGCCGTCGACTCGACCCCTTGGCGCTCATAGGTATTCGACGCTTTGACAGAATAAGGGCACAGTCCGGTGCCTTCACGATCGCGCATCGGGATCCACGTCCACTCGAAATTGAAGCTCCTCAAGCGCTCAAGAAATATATAATTCCGCACGACTCCAAAGAGTTTATTCGCGAAGAATTGGACCGCCTGGGCGTCCACGCGGCATCAATCTATCCTGATCTGGAGCACCTAGGTCGGCGTGTAGGCCGGAGGATCAGTTGAGTTTTGTAGAAGTCAAACGAATTGACAAGTTTACTGTTGCAGATCTGGTCGAAACATATCCGCGGATTGAACTAAATCCTGACTATCAAAGGAATGGTGACGTTTGGAGTCTGGATCGTCAACAGCTACTGATCGATAGCATCATTCGCGGTTACGATATACCGAAACTGTACTTTCGTAAACATGCCCCGATGGTGGAAGTTCAGGGACGAGCAATCCGATACTCCGTAATCGACGGCCAGCAACGAATTCGTGCGATAATGGATTTTATGAATGATCGCTACGGTGTGGATACAGCAACGGACCTAACATCCGATGTTGACGGTAAGTCGTTGGCGGGTAGAAAGTTTTCTGAGCTTTACGACTTTGACTCAGCGATCGCGAGAAAGATCCAGAATTTTCAGCTGGATGTTGTAGCCATTGAAACCGATGACTCAGAAGTTATTGAGGATATGTTTCTACGGCTGAACGAAGCCGCTCCCCTCAATGCTGCAGAGAAACGAAATGCTTTTGGCGGGCCGATACCCGTCGCTTCACGTCAGCTCGCCGAGTTGCCTTTCTTCAAGGACAATCTAAAATATAGCAATGCCCGTTATCGCCACTACGATATGGCGACAAAGTTCATCTATTTTGAATACCGAAGAGGCGTCGCTGATACCAAGAAGGTCTATCTAGATCGCTTTGTTAGAAATGCCGCCGAATGGGTCTCCGATCCGTCCGCGTTGACGAGCAAAGTCTCTGTTGTCCTTGAGGCCATGCATGACGTTTTCCTTCGTGAAGATACACTTTTGAACTCTGTAGGCATGGCTAGCGTCTATTACCTGGTATTTCGGGAAGCGGTGGAACAAGACTGGCTGACAGAAATTACGCGCGAGCGACTTGTGCAGTTTGAATCAAAACGAATTGAAAATCGGACTAGCGCTAAAGCCAACGAGGACGGGGGCGAGTTTGAGCTCAACGAGTTTGACAGGTTGAGTCAGAGCCCCAATGATGCAGTCGCGCTCCGATTCCGCCGTGATGTGCTACTCAAGCACTTCAACCACGCTTTAGAGTTATCGGGAGAAGACAACGATTAGCGCTTTGCAAGTTCAAAGCCAGAAGTACTGGACGAATCGTCTGAAGACTTGCAGTAGCTAAGGCGCCTTCGCAGTCAGAGTGTAGGGGATCCTAGACCGGACTCCCCTACACTCTTTTCAGCTAAACCTCTGCGAGATGTTCCTTTGCCAAGAGTTCTCAATGTCCTTACCGGCCGATCCGCCACATACCCGGTCATCTTGCCATAATTCAGCTGTAACGGTTGTTTGCTTTGGCATGCCGCTCACTATTCCTTACACAGTTCACGGCCGACGTGAGGGTGGGTCTTTCGTACAGAAGACCGTCTTGTGATCCTCAATTCGCACAGGGAAGTCGATGCTTTTGGTACCGTGGGTGGAACGCCGAATGCTTCACAGGCAGACCGCTTCGCCATCCCAGGCGACCGGAGGCTGACCCGGGAGACTGTCCGGCCCGAGCGTTCATGTGCATCAGCCGAACTCAGGTCCCAGCCTTCAACGGACCTGGGGGAGCCCGACATGTGCCGGATAAGCTACTGCTGATCGCCAGTCTCCGTGCGATCTTCGAGCTCACCGGCAGCAATCCGCTCAGCGGTGCGCCGGTACGCCTCCTCAATATAGTCCTCGACGTCCTGGCGGCCAACGCGCCAAAGGCCCCTCCCGCCGACCTGAAAAGCCCGCAGCTCCCCTGTCCTGATGAGGCCCTGAACAAGGCTTTGCTTCACGTTCAGCTCATCTGCGACCTGCGCCATGGTGAGGAAGCGGGGCTGGTCTTGTTCAGCAGTCATCGGCTTATCCTATTCGGGGTTAGTTGCCGGCGCTGGAACCATCCATTCCATCCTGACGAACGTCGCACAACCATGCGCAGCCTGAGAGGCTCTCCCCCGTAGTCCCGGGAACAAACCGCACCAGTCCCGGCGTCGAAGGAGCGCCACGCGAAGACGACCTCCTGCGCCGTTCACGTCGCAGGAGGCACTCCAAACCCTCTCGGGATTGCACGCCCAACAGCGAAGATAAACTCGCCAAGTGAATGTAACTTGTTTCGACGCGTTTGGCGTTTCGTGTGGTACTTGGATTGCTCTGTGGAACGGAGCCATAGGGGCTTTCATGGGTGCCGTTGTCGCTCTGTTTGTCGTTGCATTGTCGAGCAAACATCAGCGAAATGTTGCCCGTGATGCCCGCGAAATCGAAGCCATAGCCGGTTTTGTGGCCGCTATTGGCAAGGCCTACGAGGTCTCGCGAACAACTGAACCCTCGACGCAGCAGGACATAATCGTTATGCTGCTCACCTCGACGGCACGACTGAGGTTGGCAAGTAAGCGCACGGCAAAGATCGCCGAGAGCGTCGATCGCTGGCCTAGTGCGATTCAGAACTTGATTACCAACGAAGAGATGGCAAGACAACGTGAACTTCACCTTGGGGTGAATGTTCGCATGCTTCTATCCGAGGTATATGAAGTGGTTCTGACCGCGTGCCCGAAGTGGCCAAACGCTAGTTCGGCATCTAGGGATTGGGCGCGCAGGGAGAAGTGTCTGAAGGACCTGAAAGCGATGTCAGCCAAGTTGAACGAGATGGAAGACCTAGCGGAACGGGCTCTTAGAGCAAGAGTATGACGCTTGCCCAGTGACGAAGCCCCGAGGCTCTGCTGTCCAGCTGGAAGAGCAGGTAGGCGCAGATGAGGGCGCCAACCACCCGAACCACCTCTTAGGACACCGGGCTCAGCTGGTGCCCGGCCCGGCGCTGGCACATAAAGTGGAACACCACCGAGGCCGTCACCAGTGTGAAATCCGAGCTGGCGCTCCGGGTCTCTTATCCTTATCACAGGTTCGCCATCAGCAATGCTGTTCTAATGTCGGGGCTGCCGCCGTTCGTCCTTTCTTTAGCGGCAGACTCGGACTGGATCCGAGTCTGCAAAGAAGCAAGGTCTGTTGCGGCCGAAGATTCCTGGTGTGACATAGGTCCTTATTCGGAAGTTGCGAAAAAGGCGCGCCCGGCCAAAGCCGGGCGCGCACTCTGTGACCTAACCCAGAAGTAGTTCAAGCTCCTGGTTTCAGTCAATGAGCACCGGCTGCTTGGAACCGTCCGAAGCTTCGACCATGGACCCAACCTTCCGGTTCCGGTGGTTAAACCAATTCGCCACCGCCAGCAGCGCCACGAGTCCGAAGGTGCTCAGCAGCTGGGGACGGGAGTCCTCGCCGATAAAGCCCACCGTGAAGATCGCCGCGAGGATGAGCAGGCCGAACCCTGTGAGCCACGGGAAGCCGGGCATCCGCAGGGGCAGCGTCGTTCCCTCGCGGTCGGCGCGGAGGCGCAGCGCGAGCTGGGCCAGGAGCGCGGACGTCCACACCAGCAGGCAGGTGGAGCCCACGATATTGAGCAGGACGCCAAGGACCATCTCGGGGAAAGCCAGCTCCAGCACCACCGTGACCACGCCGAAGGCGACGCTGGCGAGGACTGCGACCACCGGAACCCTGGCCTTGGACACTGCAGCAAGCACGCGAGGTGCTTCACCCCGCTCCGCAAGGGAGTACGCCATGCGCGAGGCGCCGTAGAGGTTGGCGTTGAGCGCGGAGAGCAGTGCTGCGACGGCTACCAGGGTGATGGCGGTGGCCGCACCGGGCATGCCGGCGGCCTCCAGCACGGCGGCGAACGGGCTCTTCAGCCCCTCCGAACCAACCGGAACCACGGCCGCGATGATGAAGATGGCACCGATGTAGAACACCAGGATGCGCCACAGCACGGTGCGGACTGCCTTCTTCACGCTGCGGGCAGGCTCGGCGGTCTCAGCTGCCGCCACGGATACGATCTCGGTGCCGCCGAACGCGAACGCCACCACAAAGAGCGCCGTGGCTATACCGGCGAAACCACTCGGCGCGAAGCCCTCGCCCATGAAGTTGGACAGGCCCGGCGACTGCACGCCCGGTACCAAGCCGAAGAGCAGTGCGAAGCCAACCAGCAGGAACGCAACGATGGCCGCCACCTTGAGCAGCGCGAACCAGAACTCGAACTCGCCGAAATTCTTCACGCTGGTCAGGTTCACAGCCGTGAGCACCACGATGAACACGAATGCCATCAGCCACACCGGCAGCGCCGGGAAGATGGTGGCCAGCAGGCCTGCCGCGCCCAGTGCTTCGGCGGCGATGACCACCACGAGCTGGATCCACCACAGCCAGCCGACCGTGGCGCCGGCCACCGGACCGTAGGCCTTGGCGGTATATACGGAGAAGGCGCCGCTGTCCGGGTTGGCCGCGGCCATCTCGCCAAGCGCCCACATCACCAGGATGATCAGGGTGCCGGCCACGAGGTAGGAGACCAGCACGGCCGGGCCGGCCGCCTGGATGCCCGCGCCGGAACCGATGAAGAGGCCCGCGCCGATGGCGCTTCCAAGCCCCATCATCGTGAGCTGGCGCGGTTTGAGAGCCGCGCCGAGGGCGCGGGCAGACGTCTTTGTCTGTTGTTCCATGGGGATTCCTCTTAGTTGTTGGTAACTGTTGGGGAGAAAAGTTCAGGCCGTGTGGGCTGCCAGGAGCCGGAGCACGCGGTCGTTGGAGGCCGGGTCCGCCACGGTGATCCGCACGCCGTCGCCCTGGTACGCCCGGATCATGACACCGGCGGTATCGAACGCTTCCACCAGCCTCGCCAGCAGGTCTTCACCGGCCCGGATCCACAGGAAGTTGCCCTGGCTCGGCTGCAGCTTCCAACCCTGGGCCTCCAGCTGAGCGGCCATCCGTGCACGCTCCTGCCTGACGGCGGCGACCCGCACTTCTATCTCCTCCCCCGCGTCCAGCGATGCGACGGCCGCCTTCTGGCCCAACGCGCTCACGGCGAAGGGAAGGGCGGTCCGGCGCAGCCCTTCGGCGATGGCCGGCGACGCCACGGCGTATCCCACGCGCAGGCCAGCGAGTCCGTAGGCCTTGGAGAAGGTGCGCAGGATGCAGACGTTCGGGTATTCGCGGTACAGCGCCAGGGAATCGGGGCCGCTGCCCGCTTCGGCATATTCCACGTAGGCCTCATCGATCACCACCAGGATGTCCGAGCGGACAGCGCGCAGGAAGGCCTCAATGCGGTCGTGGCTGATCGGCACGCCGGTGGGGTTGTTGGGCGTGCACAGCAGGATGACCTTGGTCCGCTCGGTGACAGCCGCGGCCATGGCATTGAGGTCGTGGCCCTCAAGGTGGTCCAGCGGGATGCGGACCGGCCGGGCGCCCGCCAGCTCCACCAGGATGGGGTAGGCCTCGAAAGAACGCCACGCGAAAATCACTTCGTCCCCGGCGTCGCACAGTCCGGTGATGATCTGCTGGAGGACGCCCACGCTGCCGGGTCCCACGGCAACCTCTGCGGCGGTGACGCCCAGGTGCCGGGCAATCCGTTCGCGGAGTTCGACGGCGGCCATGTCCGGGTAGCGGTTCATCCTGCCCGCCGCTTCGGCCACCGCGGTGACGGCTGCGGGCAGGGGCTCGTAGTGGCTTTCGTTGCTGGCGAGGGCTGCGATGTCCGCGCCGGCGCCGCGTCGGCCGGGGACGTAGGACGGAAGGCCGGTGACGGCGCCACGAAGGGTGGGCAGCACGGTGGCGGGAGCGGCCAAGAGTTGTTCAGCGGTCATGAGGACTGACTATGGAAGTGACCCGGCCCACATTGCAAGATACGCTCTAGCCAGTGGGACTTCTGCTCAACTTCTAGTAACTGTGGTGAAAATATGACCATCGCGAACTCTCGCACCCTTGATTCGCTCGACGGCCGCATCATCCTTGCCCTGGACAAGGATCCCGAAGCCAGCGCCCTGGCACTCTCCCGGACACTCGGCGTCGCACGCAACACGGTCCACGCCCGGCTGGCGCGGCTGGAACGCAGCGGCGCGCTCCGCTCCTTCAGCCGGAGGCTGGACCCCGCCGCACTGGGCTACGAACTGATGGCCTTCCTCTCGCTGGAAATCAGCCAGACGCGGTTCGGCTCGGTGGAAAGCGGGCTCGCTGCCATCCCGGAGGTCATCGAGGTGCACGCCACCACCGGGGACGCGGACCTCATGGCCAAGGTAGTGGCCCGCGGCACCGCCGACCTCTACCGCATCACCAACCAGATCCTGGAGATCGACGGGATCCAGCGGACCAGCACCGCCATCTCCGTCATGGAACTCATGCCGCCCCGCTACGACGGACTCATCAGCCGGCTGTCCGAGCAGGAATCCCGCACGTCGGAGTAAGCGCGGGTGACGTGCACCACCTTTGGGCATTTTGTCACTTCTTCTGCTTCATGCTGCCAAAAATCCCAGTAGTATCCATGGGTATTGCAAATGTAAAACGCAGGCCACACGCTTCCTGCATGACTACTCTCACCGTCTCCGGCCGCGTGGCGCAGGTTCTCAGCAGCTATGTAAGCGACGTCTTCGGCGTCATGGGCAACGGCAACGTCTACTTCCTGGAAGCCGCGGAGAAGCAGGGCCTCCGCTTCACCGCCGTCCGGCATGAAGGCGCCGCGATCGCCGCAGCCGACGCCTACTACCGTGCGTCGGGACGGCTCGCCGCGGGCACCACCACCTACGGCCCCGGCTACACCAACGCGCTCACCGCCCTCGCCGAGGCCGTCCAGGCGCAGATCCCCGTGGTGCTGGTCACCGGGGACGCCCCCACCAGCGGTGCCCGGC
>NZ_JBJURL010000224.1:0-502 GCF_046097905.1 Pseudarthrobacter sp. NKDBFgelt
ATGACCAGATCGACAAGGCTCCCGAGGAGAAGGCGCGCGGCATCACGATCTCGACGGCTCATGTCGAGTACGAGACCGAGAACCGTCACTACGCGCATGTCGACTGCCCCGGGCACGCCGACTATGTGAAGAACATGATCACCGGCGCGGCGCAGATGGACGGCGCGATCCTGGTGGTTTCGGCCGCTGACGGCCCGATGCCGCAGACCCGCGAGCACATCCTTCTGGCCCGCCAGGTCGGCGTTCCGGCGCTGGTGGTGTTCCTGAACAAGTGCGACATGGTCGACGACGCCGAGCTCCTGGAGCTCGTCGAGCTCGAGGTTCGCGAGCTGCTGTCGAAGTACGACTTCCCGGGCGACGACATTCCGATCATCAAGGGCTCGGCGCTGGTGGCGCTGGAGAACGGCGATCCGAAGCTCGGCCATGACGCGATCCTCGAGCTGATGAAGGCGGTCGACGCCTACATCCCGCAGCCGGAGCGTCCGGTCGACCAGCCGTTCCT
>NZ_JBJURL010000225.1:0-500 GCF_046097905.1 Pseudarthrobacter sp. NKDBFgelt
GGGCCGGGTCCTGCACCTGGGACCGGACCTGCACGTGCGCGGCCTCCTCACCGCCCCACCAGACCAGCTCCCCCTCGTCGACGGGGACGCCGATTAGCTCGGCGTTCCGCAGCCGGCGGTCCCGCACCGGCCGGCCCCACACCATGAACGCATCGCGCGGCACGCCCAGGTCTGCGGAGCACCCCCAGGCCAGCCGGGTGTCCGGGCCGCGCTCCTTGAGCCGTTCGAGCAGCGCGTCGTCGATCCCCTCGCCGTGCCCGGCCCGCAGCATGCGGCGGGCGATGTCCAGCCAGTCGAGCCGAGCGCCCACGGCCCGGAACTTCCTCACGTCGTGCGTGCGCATCAGAACTCCACCTCCCACGGTGCCCCTGTCAGGGTTACGTCGACGATCGTGACGGCCCGGCCCGGGTCGGACGCGAGCGGGTCGGGGGCCTGCACCAGTTCGAGGGTATAGAGGTCCTTGTCGATCGGGGCCGGGGGCTCAATGCGGTTGCGGATAC
>NZ_JBJURL010000226.1:0-500 GCF_046097905.1 Pseudarthrobacter sp. NKDBFgelt
AAGGAACCGCACACCGGCGTGAACCCCGACGAAGTCGTCGCGATCGGCGCCGCGATCCAGGCGGGCGTGCTGCAGGGCGACGTCAAGGACGTGCTGCTGCTCGACGTGACCCCGCTGTCGCTCGGCATCGAGACGCTGGGCGGCGTGTTCACGCGCCTGATCGACCGCAACACCACGATCCCGACCAAGAAGAGCCAGACCTTCTCGACCGCCGAGGACAGCAACGCCTTCTACCGCCGCAACCTGGCCGCCGGTCAGATGGGTCTGTCGGTCGCCTTCGACCTCGCCACCCACCGCGGTTACGATTCCGACCATGAGCGGGTGAAGGGGGATGTCGGCATGGCCGGCGTCGCCATCGACAGCATCCTCGACATGCGCACCCTGTTCGACGGCATCCCGCTCGACAAGATGAGCGTCTCGATGACCATGAACGGGGCGGTGCTGCCGATCCTGGCGCTCTACATCGTGGCCGGCGAGGAGCAGGGCGTCGACCATGCCAA
>NZ_JBJURL010000041.1:0-39640 GCF_046097905.1 Pseudarthrobacter sp. NKDBFgelt
CGTGGCCCGCAGGGCGGGCGCCGGCCTCCACCAGCAGTTCCTCAGCCGGGGCAAAGAGCCCGGGCCCGCCGTGGACAAGTTCCAGTTCCCACTCGCGCCACTGCTGCTGCCCGCCGGGCCCGGCGCCTTCTCCTTGTCCCGGGTGCAGGCGCTCCGCCGTCACGCGGTCATCGGCCAGGTCCGCCAGGTGCACGCCGTCCTCGCCGTAGAGGGCGTGGGTGGTGCGCCGGGTCTCGAGCCGGACCACCGGTGCCACGGCCGCTCCGCGGAGGTACGCCTGGATGTGGACCAGCAGGCTGTCCGGCACCACGCCGGGCTGTCCCAGCGGGGCATGCAGTTCCCGCCGCTGCTGGGGTTCTGTTGCGGTGCCGCCGGATTCCAGCGGCGGCAGCTTCAAGTGCCAGCCTGCGTCGGTTCCGCCCGTGCGGCGGCGAAGGGTGATCCGCCGGGCCGCGAGGATGTGCCGGGCGGTGTCGAAGTACACGGCTTCCAGGACGGCGGTATGGGGTGCCCCCGCCCTGGCCACGCCGGGAAGGCTGTCCAGCGCGGGCACGGCGGCGGCGTCGTCGACGTCGTACTTCTTTTCGATCTCAAGTCCCTGCGAAGCCTTCACAAGCTGTCCCTTCCGCATCCGCGCACGGGTCCGGACCATGGCGTCCGGGCTCCCGCTGGCAGTCTATTGCCCTCCGCCGCGGAGCCGGGAGAGCTTGGCCACAGAACTGTAAACATCAAACGTCTAACCTTTAGGCTTGAGGGATGTCCGCCCCGCACCCTCCCGCCGCCCAAGCGCCGTCGGCCCCTGTCCCGGCCGCCGCAGCCCCCGTCCCCGCACCGGCAACGGCCCCGGCATCGGCAACGGGCCACGCCAAGCCCCGGTCCGCCGTCGTGTTCGGCGTCATTGCGCTGGTGCTCATCGGGCTGAACCTGCGGGCGGGCATCACTGGAGCGTCGGCACTGCTGCACGACCTGCAGTCGGTGCTGGGCTACGGCACGCTGGTGGCTGCCATCATCCCGTCCATTCCAACGCTGTGCTTCGCGCTTGCCGGGGCAGGGACGTCCTGGCTGACGGGCCGGCTGGGCGTGGAGAAGGCGATCCTGGTGGCCCTTGCCATGCTGGCAGGCGGACTGCTCCTGCGCGGCATTCCCGCCACCGGCATGCTGGTGGCCGGCAGCGTGCTGGGCATGTCCGGCCTGGCCGTCTGCAACGTGGCCATGCCCTCCTTCATCCGGGAACACTTTGCCCACCGGACGTCCCTGATGACCGCCGTCTACACGGTGACCATGACCACGGGCGCCACCGTCACCGCCGTCGCGGTGGTACCGCTGGCGCAGGCACTCGGCTCGCCCTCGGCCGCCGTCGGCGCCATTGGCATCACCGCCGTGGCGGCGCTCCTGGGCTTCCTTCCCGTGGCGCTGCATGCGCACCGGCACAGTCCCCGGGCGACAGGGCGCCGGATCTCCCCCTGGCCGCTGCTGCGGACCCGCAAGGGGCTGCTCCTCACCGCCATCTTCACGCTCCAGGCCCTGCTCGCCTACGCCCTGCTGAGCTGGTTCCCGTACATGCTGACCACCATGGGCCTGAGCGCCGCGGACAGCGGGCTCATGTTCGGGCTGATGCAGCTTGTCTCCGTCCCGGCGGGCATGGTGCTGATCGCCATCGGTTCCCGGCCGCGGATGCTGCGGCCTGCGTTCTACCTGGTCAGCATCACCATGGTGGCCGGGCTGGCATCGCTGCTGGCCCTGCCGGTGGGGCTGGCCGCTGTTCCTGCCGCCCTGCTGGGGTTTGGCCTGGGCATCTTCCCTCTGGTGATGGTGATGATCAGCCGCAGCGGGGTGAGCACCGCGGAAACCACGGCGCTGTCCACGCTGGCGCAGTCCACGGGCTACCTGCTGGCCACCCTGGGGCCGTTCGGCATGGGGCTGCTGCACAGTGCCACCGGCGGCTGGACCCTTCCCCTCCTGCTCCTCCTTGCCCTGGCGCTGGCCCAGATCGTGGTGGCGCACCTGATCACGGGCAAGGCCATGACCAACGCGGTGGGAAGGAAGTAGCAGCCATGGCACTGAGTCCTTCCGCCCGCCCCCCGCTCGCCGACGAGGTCACTGCCAAACTGCGCGCCATGGTGCAGTCCGGCGAATGGCCCCTGCACCAGCGCATCCCGTCCGAACCTGAGCTGATGGCCGGCCTGGGGGTCTCGCGCGGCACCCTCCGCGAAGGCATCAAGGCCCTCGCCCACAGCGGGATGCTGGAGGTGCGGCGTGGCGACGGCACCTATGTCCGTGCCACCAGCGAACTGTCCGGCGCCGCCCGGCGCATGTACCAGGACCACACCGAACAGCACATCCTTGAAGTCCGGCTGGGCCTGGACACCCAGGCTGCCCGCCTGGCGGCCCGCCATGCCACGGCCGACGACGTCACGGCCCTGCGTGCCCTGCTCGCCGCCCGGGACCAGGCGTGGACGCGGGGAGACTACGAGGCGTGGGCGCGGGCGGACTGGGGGTTCCACGAACGGGTGGCGCAGGCCTCCGGCAATCCCCTGCTGCACGAGCTGTACCTCAGTTTCGGCAGCGCCTTCCACCAGGACCTCCTTAAGCAGCAGCGCAGGCCCGGCTTCGACGGCCGGCCGCACGAGGGCCACGACCTCCTGGCGGACGCCATCCAAGCGCGGGACGAGGACGCCGCCGTCGCCACCGTTGACCGGAACCTGAACTCCTGCGCGGAGTGGCTGGCCGGATAGTGCGGCTTTGGGGTTTCTTCAGGGCTTAATCGGTCAGTAGGCTTACTATCTGAAGAAGGTAGTCCTGCGCGCCGCCCATCACGGCGCTGCAGGCACCGCTGACGATGAGGAGTTTCCATGGCGCGATCATCACGCCTGACCGACCACCAGTTGGGCAAAGAGCCCGCGCAACCGGCAGGAACGGATTCACCCGGGACAGACTTGGCAGGGACTCCGCACGCGCAGCGGCCGGCCACAAGGGTCCCGCGGGACATCAAGTCCCCCTCCCAGCTGTGGGGCGACGGTCTGGGCAGGGTGGGCATCCGTTCGGCCCAGATACTGCTGATCCTCACCGTGGCGGTGGTCTCCGTTTACGCCTTGATGCAGATCAAGCTCCTGGTGATTCCCATCCTGATAGCGCTGATCCTGGCCGCCGCGATCGGCCCGTTCGTGAACATGCTCCGCCGCCGGGGAATGCGCGGCGGACTGGCCACGGGCATCGCGTTCATCGGGCTTTTGCTCGTATTGGGAGGCGTTGGCACGGTGATCTACTTCTCGGTCCGCAGCCAGTGGGCCGAGCTGGCGCAGCAGGCGTCGTCGGGACTGGACGAGTTCGAACGGTTCTTGCTGACGGGCCCGATTCCCATCGATCAGCAGCAGCTTGCCGAGGCACGGCAGGGGATCATCGACTTTGCCACCAGCAGCCAGGTGCGCTCCGGCGCCATCACCGGCCTGTCCATGGTCACGGAGTTCATTGCGGGCGCCAGCCTCATGGTCATCATCCTGTTCTTCTTCCTCAAGGACGGGGCCAAGATCTGGAACTTCTTCCTGCGCCCCTTCAACGGTGCCCGCGAAGCGAAGCTGCGCCGGGTGGGCAGCCGCACCCTTGAGGTCCTGGGCGGCTACGTCCGCGGCACCGCCATCGTGGCCCTGGTGGATACCGTTGCCATTGGCACGGCACTGCTGATCATGCAGGTGCCGCTGGCCTTCCCGCTGGCCATCATCGTTTTCCTCGGCGCCTTTATTCCGCTGGTGGGTGCAACGGTGGCGGGCATCCTCGCCGCCCTCGTGGCCCTGGTGGCGAACGGGCCCGTGGTGGCCCTGATCGTGGTGGCCGTGGTGATCGCGGTCAACCAGCTGGAGGGCGACCTCCTCCAGCCGGTAGTCATGGGCAAGTCGCTCCAGCTCCACGCCCTGGTAATCCTGATGGCCCTGACGGCCGGCACCATCCTGGCGGGCATCGTCGGCGCGGTCCTGTCCGTGCCGCTGGCGGCCGTCACTTGGGCCATCATCCAGGTGTGGACGGCCGAAGACCCGCACCTTGAAGACATGAACCCGGACCTCCCGCCGGCCGGCACCAAACCCATCTAACCCCCTGGAGTTTTTGTCCAGATATGCAGGGTTGAAGTGCGTTTTGGCCTGCATATCTGGACAAAAAACTCAAGTGCAGGGACAGAGCACGACGACGGTCCGGCACCTGGGTGCCGGACCGTCGTCGTGCGTCTGTTGCTTCAGCTGCGGGGCAGCCCTGCGGCGTTAGGAGCGGAGGCCCGCGAACACGTTCTTGGGCCGCTGCATCTCGCCGTGCTTGGCGCCAAGGACTATCACGGCGCCGGCGAAGGCCGGGATGGCCCACTGGAGCATCTTCAGCTGCTGCTGGGCGGCCTTCAGTTCGTCGGAAGCGTCCGGCCGGGGTTCAGTGGCACCCTCGGCCCCTTCGGCAGCCAGCTTCTCCACCTTCTTGCCCAGGATGCCGGAGTACAGGGTCACCGCGGCGCCCACTACGGTGACCGCGGTCTTGATGACGGTGTCCCTCGCCACGCCTTCCTGCTTGGCGATGCGGCCCTTGTTCTCCCAGGCGATGGCGAGGTCCGCCACCAGGTGCGAGGCAAATGCTGCCGTCTGGAACGGCGCCCACTTCATCCAGCCGGCGCTGGAGAGCCGCGTCCGCTCGGACGGGTCCTTCGCCTCCGCTGCCGCACCGTTCAAGCCGACGGCTCCCATAAGGGATCCGCCGAACCAGGCCGCTGCCGTGAGATCGTGAACTGAACGGGCAATAAGATTTCCTGCCATGGTGTGCATTCCTATCGTTGAGCTGCCTAAGATGCCGCGCCTGCGGACTTCACTTGCCGTGTCCCATCAAGGTCATGGTCCGCCCATGGTAAGCACACTTACTAATGTTACGAAAGCCCGTCTTCCACGGGCGGAACGCGTAATATCGTGGCCATGGGAAACACAGGGACGCTGTTCGGCTGGGCATTTGGTGATCCGGCGCGGGAACAAGAAGACGCATACGTAGGAAACCTGCAGGACGAGGCCCTGGCCAATGCCCGGGAAACCGCAAAGGCCAGAGGGGTTTCCGTCGTGGCTGACTCCCAAGTGTTTACGGTCCTCAGTGCCGACGACTCCCTCGTGGAACTGGACAACGCGCCGGGCAAGCTTGTGGTCCGCTGCACCGTGCACGTGGAGGGACCGGGTGCTGACAAGCTGCGTGCCGAAGGGCCCATGAACGGCTGACGGATGTCGGACGGGGATTCCACCATCAGCCAGGCCGCCGACGCCGTCGAGCAGGCCTCCAACCACCCCGCCCTGGACGTCCTGGCCCGGGCCGGCTTCGCCGTCATGGCCCTGCTGCACGTGATCATCGGCGCCATCGCCGTCGCCGTAGCGTTCGGACAGCCCGGGGAAGCGGAACCTACGGGCGCCATCGAGCAGCTGGCCGCGAACCCATGGGGCCCGGCGGTGATGTGGTCCTGCGTGCTGGCATGCTTCGGCCTGGGGTTGTGGCAGGCGAGCGAGGCAACCCTCCGCGCACGCCCGCTGCCGCGGAAGGAGCGGCTCTCCAAGCTCATCTCCTCGGGCTTCCTGGCCATCGCTTACACCAGCGTGGGGCTCAGCTTCGCGGGCTTCGCCGTGGGGATGCGCGGGGACTCGGGCGAAAGCACCCGGGATTTCAGCGCCTCGTTGATGGCGACGCCGGTGGGGCTCTGGGCACTCGTGGCCCTGGGCCTGACAATCATCGGCATCGCCATCTACTTTGTGGTCAAGGGGGTCCGGCGCGGATTCAAGGAGGAGCTCTTCCACTTTGACGGCACCCGGCGCGGCAGGCTGATCGACATCCTTGGCGTTGCCGGCCACATCGCCAAAGGGGTAGCCCTGTTCCTCACCGGACTGCTCTTCGTGATCGCCGCCGCCAAGCACAACGCCGAGGAGTCCACCGGGCTGGACGGCAGCCTCAAGGCTTTGCGGGACCACCCGTTCGGCCCGACCCTGCTGGTGGCCATTGGTGCCGGATTCATCGCCTACGGAATCTTCGCCCTGATCCGGTCACGGTTCGGCCGAATGTAGTTCCGGCCCGTTTCGGGGTACGAAGGAACCATGACCCACTCCGCAGCGAAAGACCAAACCCCCGGCGGCCATGGTGCCGCACCGGGAGACGCAACCCCCGCCGTCACGGAGGCGGCCGGCCGCGCCTTCGCCGCCATGTTCCGGGTGCTGAAGCTGGCCCGGCCGGACCGTCCCATCCACCCGCAGGGCATCGGGCTGGCAGGACACCTGACCAGGGCCGGCAGCTCCGGGGCAACAAGCGGACTGGAGTGGCTCGATACGCCCGGCATCGACTCCGTCAGGGCCCGGTTCTCCCGATCCGTTGGGCTGCCCCAGCAGCTTCCGGACATCCTGGGCCTGGCCCTCCGCGTCACGCCGTCATCCGGTGTCATCACCGACGTACTGTTTGCCTCCACAGGCTGGCGGCTTCCCGGCAGGTTCCTGCTCCAGCCGAAACTGGACGTTGCCAGCGCCACCTTCACAACACTCATGCCGTACCGGGGCGGCAAAGGACCGGTACTGCTGGGGCTGCGGACCAGCGAGCTGCCGGCCGGGCCACTCACATCCGGGGAATGGGTGCTGCTCCTCTATTGGGCCAAACCCACGGGACCCTGGCGCGAATGCGGCGAACTCCGCCTGCGGGCAGAACCGGAACCGGCGGATACTCCCCTTCGATTCAATCCCCTCGAGAACCAGCCGCCGGGAGCCCAGACCTACGCCTGGACCCGCCGCCTGAGGGAACACTCCTACCGGGCAGCGCAGCGGCCGGCACCTCCCGCCGTCGTACATTCCGCCGCTGCCTCAGCCACACCCGGCGCTACAGAAAGGAACACCATGTCCACCGTGTCCCAGCTGTTCAACTCCCCCGCCGCCGATGTCTGGAGGGTCATCGCCGACGGCTGGCTCTACTCCGGCTGGGTGGTGGGCACCTCCCGGATCCGTGCCGTGGACGACCGGTGGCCGGAAGCGGGCTCACGCCTCCACCACTCCGTGGGCGGCTGGCCGCTGGTGATCGACGACAGCTCCCAGGTGACCGCCGTCGAGCCGGGCCGCCGGCTGGAAGTGGTGGCACGGGGCTGGCCGATGGGCGAGGCGAAGGTCGTCATCACGCTGGAGGACCGTGGCGGGCAATGCCAGGTCACCATCTCCGAGGACGCCGTCCGCGGTCCGGGAAAGCTGATGCCCAAGTTCCTGCGCGATCCCCTGATCGCTGTGCGGAACCGGGAAACCCTGCGGCGGCTCGAGCTGATGGCAGCAGGCGGGGCCGGGAAATAGCCCGGCAGGGTTAAAGCACTCCCCGGCGTTAAAACACCCGGGGCCCTGCGTGCCGGTCCATCAAAGGACTGGCACGCAGGGCCCCGGGGGTGTGAGTCTGCCTAGACCTGCGCGGCCACTCCGTCGCGGGAGATGTCCACCATGTCCTCGCGCGGCACCACCTTGATGCGCTCACGCTTGACCTCAACGCCGTGCGAGCCGCCGGCCTCGGTGGCGGCTGCGCCGAGGGCCAGTTCGTGGGCATCCAGCGCCAGCCAGCCTTCCCAGCTGGTGAACTGCACGCCGCGGGCGTCGAGGAGTTCGACGACGGCCTGTTCCTGGGGTGCCTGCGCCACGGGAAGGTTTTCGCGGTCCTCCAGCAGGTACGTCACGGTCTCCAGGGCGTCGCCCTTGGTGTGGCCGATGAGGCCCACGGGGCCGCGCTTGATCCAGCCGGTGGCGTAGATGCCCGGCACGTGGGTGCCGGCGGCGTCCAGCACGCGGCCGCCGTCGTTCGGGACGACTCCCTTGGTGTGGTCGAACTCGATCTCCGGCAGGGCCGAACCGAAGTAGCCGATGGCGCGGTACACGGCCTGGACCGGGTAGTCCACGAACTCGCCGGTGCCGCGGGCGTTGCCCGTGCCATCCAGCTCAGTGCGCTCAAACCGCATGCCGGCCACCTTGCCCGGGGTCTCGGCGTCGTCATAGATCTCCACCGGGCTGTGCAGGAAGTGCAGGTGCAGGCGGCGGGAAGCCTTCAGCTCGGAGAGGTCCTCGGGCTGCTCGGCGATCCAGTTGGTGAGCGTGCCCACCATGGTCTTGGTCTGGTTGTTGGACTGGATCTGACGGTCGGATTCCTCGTCGAACTCGAAGTCCTCCGGGTACAGGATGATGTCCACGTCCTTGGAGTGGGACAGCTCGCGCAGCTCCAGCGGGGTGAACTTCACCTGGGCGGGGCCGCGGCGGCCGAACACGTGCACGTCCGTGACGGGCGAAGCCTTCAGGCCGGCGTAGACGTTGTCCGGGATTTCTGAGACCAGCAGGTCGTCGGCGTGCTTGGATAGGACACGGGCCACGTCCAGGGCCACGTTGCCGTTGCCGATCACGGCGATTTCCTTGGCGTCCAGCGGCCATTCGCGGGGTACGTCCGGGTGGCCGTCGTACCAGGAGACGAAGTCCGCGCCGCCGAAGGAGCCTTCCAGCTCGATGCCCGGGATGTTCAGGTCCGCGTCCTTGATGGCGCCGGTGGCGAAGATGACGGCGTCGTAGTGGGTGCGGAGGTCCTCGATGGTGAGGTCTGTGCCGTAGTCCACGTTGCCGAAGAAGCGGATGTCGCCGCGGTCCAGGACCTTGTGCAGGGCGTTGACGATGCCTTTGATGCGGGGGTGGTCCGGGGCAACGCCGTAGCGGATCAGGCCGTAGGGTGCCGGGTAGCGGTCAAAGAGGTCGATGCTCACGGTCAGCTCGCCGCTCTTGACGGCTTCGCTCTTGGTGAGGATGTCGGCGGCGTAGACGCCTGCCGGGCCGGAGCCCACGACGGCGACGCGCAGCGGACGTTCGGCAGAACCTACGGTGGTGCTTGATGACACGGCTGTGTTCCTTTTTCTTCGGTCCGTCCCAACTGGTAGCGCTAAGTGTCGTTTTAGGGGCTCATAACGACACTTGGCGCTACCTAGTTGGGTGGGGGCTAGGTGGTGAGGACTCGGGGCTTGCTGGTGCGGGGCTTGTTCGGGGCGGTGGTGCTGTAGTCAGCGGTTTTGAAGTGCGACGGCGCGAAGGGGCTCACGCGCACAACGTCGCCGATGACAATGACTGCGGGATTTGCGACGCCGGCGGCTTCCGCCTGGTCCGCAATGGAACCAAGCGTGCCAATCGTCACGCGCTGGTCCGGCAAATAGCCGTTTTCCACGATACCAACTGGCGTCCCCGCAGGCAGACCGGCTTTGCCCAGGGCGGACGCGGATTCGCGCAGCTGGCCCACGCCCATCAGCAGGACGATGGTGTGGTCGGCCCGGGCGGGAACCTCGGAGAGCTCCTCGTGCCCGGTCACCACGCTGAAGCCCTTGGCGAGGCCCCTGTGCGTGACGGGAATTCCCGCGGCCGCCGGGACGGAGATTGCGGACGTGACACCGGAGACCACTTCAACCTCGACGCCGTGCTGGCGGCAGTATTCGGCCTCTTCGCCGCCGCGGCCCAGGACGTAGGGATCCCCGCCCTTCAGCCGGACCACACGGTGGCCTTTAAGGGCCTCCTCGACGAGGATGCGGTTGATCCCGGCCTGCGGCACCGGATGGTGGCCGGGGGTCTTGCCCACTTCGATGATGCGGACGTCGGGGGCGAGTTCGCTGAGGAGTTCCCGGGGGCCCAGACGGTCTGCCACTACGACGTCGGCCTGGCCAAGTAGGCGTCGGCCGCGGACGGTGATCAGGCCGGTGTCCCCGGGTCCACCGCCCACCAGCGCCACGGAACCGCGGTGGGCCCGGCGGCGGCGCAGCGGAAGGTCGCCTGTTTCCAGGGCGGTGGCAACGGCGTCGCGGACGGCCATGGCGCGGCGCGGGTCTCCCCCGGCATTCACGGCGATCTTGACGTCGTCCACTTCGGCAACAGCGGGAGTCCAGGCTGCGGAGGCTTCATGGTCTGAGGCGTTGACGCACCAGATGCGCTGCGCCTCGGCGTCGGCCGATACCTGCGCGTCCACGGCGGAATCGCCAGTGGCCGTCTGGACGAACCAGGCGCCGTCGACGTCGGAGGGAAGGTAGGTGCGCGGCTCCCAGGTGAGGAGGCCGGCGTCGGCCAGTTCCTTGAGCGCGGCAGAGGCAACGGGAGCCACGACGGTGACCCGTGCACCGGCGTCCAGCAGCCCCTTGGCGCGGCGGGCCGCAACGGGGCCGCCGCCCACCACCAGCACGGGGCGGCCAAGGAGGCGCAGCGCCGTGGGGTAGATATCCTGAATTGCCATGAATCAACGGTAGGGCGGCGTCACATAAGCCAACAACGGCGCAGCAACACCAGTTCACGTAAGGTAACGCTGCGTCACATACTGCGGGCCGTCACTCCAGGCCCGCCAGGAACCGCCCCCGGTCGCGGATGAGCCGTTGCAGGTAGGGGCGCAGGACCAGCTTCCCGGCCGCGCGGCCCAGGAACCCGAACGGCGCCGTGAACACCACCCGGTCCGTCATGATGCAGCCGCCGGGCGTGGCCTCGAATTCGTGGACGTGGCGGAAGGACCTGAACGGGCCGCGGACCTGCTCGTCCGTGAAGCTGCGGGGGAAGTCCACATGCGTGACGCGGCTGGTCATGGTGAGCGGAATCCCGAAGTGCCGTGCCCGCCAGGTGACCTCCTGCCCCGCACCGATCAGCCCTGACGTCACCCCGGCCACCGCCCGCTCCCCAGAGCCCTTCTGGGACTCCACGTGGGCGTCGACGCTGCGGGCCAGGTCGAACAGCCGCTCCGGCGGAAGGGAGCTCTGGGTGCGGCACACGAAACTGGCGGTCATGGGGCCAGTCTGCCACCTTGCTCATGTGGGGCGGCGGACACGGCAAAGCCCGACGGCGGGAGGCGGCGTCGGGCTTTGCGGGGTGCGTAAGGCGGGGCTGCTTAGCGGGTACTGCCGGCCAGGAGCCCGCGGCTGCGGAGGAGGCGCTTCTCGATGGGCCCAAAGACCAGCAGTTCGATCAGGATGCCGACGGCGAGGATCAGCAGGATCGCCGACATCACCACGGCCATGTCGGACAGCTGCCTTCCCTGGTCCAGCAGGGAGCCCAGGCCGAAGCCGATGGTGCCGCCCACGGCGATGATTTCCGCCGCCATGAGCGACCGCCAGGAGAAGGCCCAGCCCTGCTTCAGGCCGCCGAGGTAGCCGGGCAGGGCGGCGGGGAGGATGATCTGCAGCGCCATCTCCAGGCGTGACGCGCCCAAGACGGTGCCCACGCGCCGATACTGCGGCGGGATCTGGTCCACGCCGGAGATCAGGCCGTTGATGATGGACGGGATGGCGCCCATGAACACCACGAAGTACACGGTGGCATCGGTGAGGCCGAACCAGATGATGGCAGCCGGGACCCACGCGACGGAGGGCAGGACCTGGAGGCCGGAAATCAGCGGCCCGAACGCCCGGCGCAGCGGTGCGACCTGTGCCAGCAGGAGGCCCACGGGCGTGGCGATGGCCACCGAAATGATGAAGCCAACCAGCCCGCGCTGCAGTGACGTCCATACGGATTCCTGCACTTTGCCCTCGCTCCAGAGGACACCCATTTGGCCCAGCACGTCCATCGGGCCCGGCACCTGGTCGCGGCGCTTCAGGCCGAGCGAGACGTAGAACTGCCAGATCAGAACCAGCACCACCAGGGCGGCGATGGGCAGCAGGATGCGGCTCCAGTCGATGCGGTTCTTGCGGGCGGCGTCGGACTGCAGGGAGTCCAGCCCGGACTCGAGTTCCCGCAGGTCCTCATTGCCGGTGGAGGTCCGGGTGAGTGCGGCGTGGATGTGCCGGGGTTCGGAGGGTTCGGCGGAAGCTTCAGCCAGGGGCGTTGGGTTACTTGGCATGGCGGCGGATCTCCTCCCGGAGCCGGGCGGTGATGACCCCGGTCAGCTGGCCGGCGAGTCCGGCGTCGGTGCGGTGTTCCTCGGTGACGGCCCATTCCTGGACCACGCGGCCGGGGCGGGAGGACAGCAGCAGCACGCGCTGGCCCAGCCGGACGGCTTCGCGGACGTTGTGGGTCACAAAGACGATGGTGCGCCTGGTTTCCTTCCAGATCCGCTCCAGCTCATCGTGCAGCAGGTCGCGGGTGATGGCGTCCAGGGCGGCGAAGGGCTCGTCCATCAGGAGCAGTTGCCGGTCCTGCGCGAGTGACCTCGCCAGGGACACGCGCTGCCGCATGCCGCCGGAAAGCTCGTGCGGGCGCTTGTCTCCTGCCGCGCCAAGGTGCACCAGCTCCAGCAGCTCCTGGGCCTTGGCCTTCCGGTCTGCCTTGCCAACGCCGCGGAGTTTCAGGGCCAGTTCGATGTTCTCCCGGGCGGTGAGCCAGGGGAACAGCGCGGCGTCCTGGAACATAAAGGCGGCACCGTCGCTGGGCACCTCCAGGGCGCCCGACGACGGCGGCTCCAGTCCCGCGATGATGTTCAGCAGGGTGGATTTGCCGCAGCCGGAGGCACCGAGGAGGGCAACGAACTCGCCCTGCCCGATGGTGGCGTTGACGTCGTCCAGTACCGGGGCGCCGTCGCCGAAGCGCTTGCCCAGGTGTTCCAGTACGACTGGCATGGTGCCGTCCTTAAGTTGGTGGGTGGATCAGTCCTGGCCGAGGCCGGCTGCTGAAATCTTGGTTGCTGAGACTCCGTTGAGCGGCCGGAGGTCGAAGAGGCCGGTGATGTCGGCTTGCTTGGTGGTGCCGGCCTCGACGCCGTCCTCCAGCAGCCGCGGGTAGCTTCCGGCCAGCGGGTCCAGGGTGAAGGTGATGTTGGCCAGGGACCGGGCCAGGACATCATCTGCCAGGGCTGCCCCGGCCGATTCCTGCAGGGCCGAGTTGATGACGCTTGCCTTTTCCGCGGCGGGGGCCTCGTTCAGCCAGGCCACCGACTCCGCGTGGCCGGCCAGGAGTGCCTTGACGGTGTCCGGGTGGTCAGCGGCGAACTTCTGGTTCACGATCAGGACGGTGGTAGGGAACTCGCCGGGCTTGCCCGTGGCGGTCCCGTCCCAGAGGTCCTTTTCGTCCACAAGCACCTTCGCTCCGGCCTGGAGCACCAGCCGCGAGGCCCATGGCTCAGGCAACCACGCGCCGTCGAGCTTTCCGTCCTGGAACAGCTTAAGCGTCTGCGCGTTCTCCGTGGGGTTGATGGCCACGTCGCCGCTGCCGTCCACGTTGCTCTGGTACCCCTCGGAGGCAAGCCAGGAGCGGAGGGCCACGTCCTGGGTGCCGCCGAGCTGCGGGGAGGCGAGGGTCCTGCCCTTGAGGTCCGCGGCGGAGTTGATCTCCGGCTTGACCACCAGCTGTGCACCGCCTGCGGCGGCGCCGGCGATGATGCGCACGGACTGGCCCTGGCTCTTGACGAAGGAGTTGATGGCCGGGTTGGGGCCGATGTAGGCGGCGTCGATGGCACCGGCGTTCAAGGCCTCGAT
The DNA here is from genome assembly GCF_046097905.1 of Pseudarthrobacter sp. NKDBFgelt. Classification (NCBI taxonomy): domain Bacteria; kingdom Bacillati; phylum Actinomycetota; class Actinomycetes; order Micrococcales; family Micrococcaceae; genus Pseudarthrobacter; species Pseudarthrobacter sp. NKDBFgelt. Next base: position 13,412 of record NZ_JBJURL010000041.1, read on the forward strand.
GGCCGCGGGCCCGGCATTGAACGTCTCGGTGCTGAGCGCGGTGCTGCCCAGGGCTTCGGCCAGGAAGCCCTGCTTGATGCCCACCAGTGCTGGGGCGTGGGTGACGTTGCCGAAGTATCCCAGTTTGAGCTCGGCGGCGGGGGTGGGTTCAGCGGCCTGCGCCTCCGTGTTGCGTGAAACGGTGGAGGCCACCACGGCGCCGACGGCGATCAGCAGGACCAGCCCGATGGCCAGGGCAGCCTCGATGGCACGCTTGCGCTTGGGTACCGCGCTTTCGCCTGCCACGATGCGGGTCATCCCGGGCTTGGAACTAGTCATTGTTTCACCATAGGGAGTGCCCCAAACCCGTTCAATGACGCGGAAACGGGGGGTCACGCGGGTTCATCTAGCGTCATATTCGGACACTGTTCGCCGGGGTCGCCGGAACGGTACCTGCTCGCCGTTCCGCCCCGGCGCCGTGGCACCGTTCCGGCGAACGCGCGCGCTCCAGGTACCGGCTCAGTTTCCCTTGACGTTGACCAGTTGCCGCAGTTTGTGCCTGACGGTGACCAGGTCCGCCGCGTCCTGCATGACGACGTCGATGGGTTTGTAGGCCGCGGGTATCTCGTCGATGAACGCCTCGGAGGCCCGGAACTCGATCCCCCGCATAGCCATTTTCAGTTCGTCGAGGGAGAAAGTTTTGCGGGCGGCGTTGCGTGAGTACTCCCGGCCTGCCCCGTGCGGCGAGGAGTTCAGCGACGCCGCGTTGCCGAGTCCTTCCACCACGTACGACGACGTCCCCATGGACCCCGGGATAAGTCCAGGATCGCCGGGCGCGGCTTTGATGGCGCCCTTGCGGGATACCCAGACGGACTTGCCGTAGTGGACCTCCTGCCGGGTGAAGTTGTGGTGGCAGTTGACCCGCGCGAGTTCCTGCACAGGCCCGCCCGCCCACCGGCCGAACTGGGCGCTGACGCGGTCCATCATCTCTTCGCGGTTCAGGAGGGCGAAGTGCTGGGCCCAGTGCAGCTCTGCCATGTACCGGTCGAACTGCGGCGTGCCCTCCTCAAGGTAGGCGAGGTCCGGGTCCGGCAGGTGGATCTGCTTCTTCGCCACCACGTGCTGGGCGACGCCGATGTGATGCTGGGCGATCTTGTTGCCGATGCCGCGGGAACCGGAATGCAGGAACAGCCACACGGCGTCGGCCTCATCGGCGCAGACTTCAATGAAGTGGTTGCCGGATCCGAGCGAGCCCAGCTGGAGGTCCCACTTCTCCACGTACTGTGCCGGGTTGAAGCCGGCTCTCGCGGCCAACCTCTTCAGCTCGGCAATCCGCGGCTCCGCCGTGGCCTGCACCGTCCTGTTGTTGTGGCCGGCAGACAGCGGGATGGCCCGCTCGATGTCCTCGCGCAACCTCTTCCGGTCCTTGGGCAGGTCCTTTAGTGCGTACTGGGTCCGGACGGCGATCATGCCGCAGCCGATATCCACCCCCACGGCCGCCGGCATGATCGCGTGCAGGGTGGGGATGACCGAGCCCACCGTGGCGCCCTTTCCCAGGTGCGCGTCGGGCATGAGGGCCAGGTGCGGGTAGATAAATGGCAGCTGTGAGGTCTGCACCGCCTGCTCACGCGTCTTGTCATCCAGGATCGACGCCCAGTTCAGCAGCTTGCTGTTGATGGCTTCCATGCGGGGCCTCCCACGGGACGGCTGGGGACTAACGTGGTTCCTAGGCTAACCCCGGGCAGACCGCCTGGCCGGTCCACCCTGACAAGGAGACGCACGTATGGTGAACGTCCAGACCGGCATCCTCATCCGCAGGCCGCGCGCGGAGGTGGCGGACTATGCGGCCAACCCGGACAACGCCCCCACGTGGTACGCCAACATCCACAGGTCGCAGCGCCTGACCGCCGGACCGCTGGGCACCGGCTCCAAGGTGGCCTTCACGGCAAAGTTCCTGGGCCGCGAGCTCAACTACACCTATGAGTTCGTGGACTATGTCCCCGGCGAGCGGCTCGTCATGCGGACGGCGCAGGGCCCGTTCCCCATGCAGACCACCTACACCTGGACGGACGACGACGGCGGGACGCGCATGACGCTTGGCAACACCGGGAGCCCCTCGGGTTTCTCGAAGCTGGCGGGGCTGTTCATGGCACCGATGATCCGCCGGGAAACCCGCAAGGACCTGCAGAAACTCAAGACCATCCTGGAGCCATGAGGGGTCTGGAACCCTACGCCGCCTTGCGGTGCAGGCCCCGGGTCTGGTTCCGGCCAGGCCCCGCCTGCGGCTCACGCAGCAGGCGCAGGTTGTACCAACAGAACATGGCGAGCCCCAGGTAGAGGGACAGCTCCATCGCCTCGGCATACTCCGAGATGACGAACGTGGGCTCCGGCCAGATCAGCAGGCGGAAAAGGCGGTAGCCGGCGGCCAGCGCGAAGGCGGGCACCAGGCACAGCGGCGGGACCAGCAGGCGCCTGTTCTTCAGATGCTTCCACCGTTTTCCAACGGCAGTCCATACCAGCGGGGCACAGGCGCCGTAGAGGCTCGCAAGGAGCATGGCCGCGGGCACCAGTTCCTGCACGCCGCGGATGTTGTGCACTGTGGTTTCGCCCTGGCGGTTGACCTCGTTGAGGGACTCGGGTGTGGCCCAGCCGAAGATTCGCTGGCCCCACGAGATCTCCTCGCCCGTCAGGAACCAGACCCCCAGCGTGACAACCCCATAGAGCACAGCCATGCCCCAGCGTTTGGCACGGACCAGGTACACGGTGATGAGGGGCAGGAAGATGCTTGCCGCCAGCAGGCACGCGAACTGCAGCCATTCGACAACGGAGTCCTCGTTAACCAGCCAGAGGTAGAAGTCCTTGAACGGAAGGGTTGCCGCCACCACCACGGCGATGATGAACGGGATCAGTATGAGAAGCCGCTCATGGCGGGGTTCGATCCTCCAGTCCTCGGAGTCTCGCCGGAGATGCTCAGCCGCCCGGGTTTTCCACTCTTTAATGGCCGGCATTATGCCTCCTGAGGTGTTGCGTCCAGATCCAAAGGAAGCTCGTGCCCCCCGTTGACCATTAAGTCGTGGTGGCGCAGCCGCCCGCACGAGTAGCGAGTACTTGCATTTGAACAGGGCAGCACTGATGGGCTGCTGCCGGTACTCACCGCCGAAGACAACAAAACCGCGGCCTGTTCGCGGATCCGAACCATCAAGGCCAGGATCTGCGAACAAGCCGCGGTATCAGGGGAAATCAGATGCTGTAGCGCTCGTCCTCGTGGTCGCCCGGGTGGTCCTTGACCAGTCCGGCGGCGAGGGTGTTGCCGTCCAGCGGGTCGATCACCAGGAACGCTCCGGTGCGGCGGTGGTGGAGGTAGTTCTCCAGCGGCAGCGGCGCGGCGAGCCGGAGCTGCGCGTTGCCAATGTCGTTGAGTTCCAGGGTGGACGCCGGTTCCAGCTTGAAGGAGGCAAGGTCAAGCTTGCCGCCGACGTTGCGGACCAAGGCCTGGACGGTGCGGGTGCCGTGCTTGACCAGCACCTTCTGGCCCTCCCGGAGCGGCTTCGGGGACAGCCAGCACAGCGACGCGTACAGGTCGGCTGAGGCTTCGCGGACGGTGCCTGCGGCGGCGATGGTGTCGCCGCGGGCCACATCGAACTCCTCGGCCAGGCGGATTGCCACGGACTGCGGGGCGGCGGCTTCCTCCAGCGAGGAGCCGGCGAAGTCGATGCCCACCACCGTGGTGGTGCGGGGGTCCTGGCCGGGAGTCAGGACGGAGACCTTGTCCCCCACCTTGACCGAGCCTTCCGTGATCTGGCCGGCGTACGCACGGTAGTCACGGTAGGCCTCCACATCCAGGCCGGCGGCGACGGCGTCCGGAGCCAGGGCGCCCTGCGGCCGGATGACCAGCTGCACCGGGAAGCGGAAGCTCTCCAGGTGGCTTTCCAGTTCATCCGCTGCGGGCAGGGTCTCGAGGACCTCGAGCAGCGCCGGGCCGGTGTACCAGGGGGTGCGCTCGGAGCGTTCCACCACGTTGTCGCCGTCGAGGGCGGAAACGGGGACCACCAACAGGTCGGTAATGCCATCGGAACCCAGGCCCAGTTCGCGGCCCACCTGCTGCACGTCGGCTTCGATCTCGCGGAACACGTCCTCGCTGAAGTCCACCAGGTCGATTTTGTTCACGGCCACGATCACGTGCGCCACGCGCAGCAGCTGCAGCACGGACAGGTGCCGGCGGGTCTGCTCCAGCACACCCTTGCGGGCGTCGATGAGTACGACGACGGCATCCGCCGTGGACGCGCCGGTCACCGTGTTCTTGGTGTACTGCACGTGCCCGGGGCAGTCGGCCAGGATGAAGCTGCGGCGGTCGGTGGCGAAGTAGCGGTAGGCGACGTCGATGGTGATGCCCTGCTCGCGCTCGGCACGCAGGCCGTCGGTCAGCAGTGCCAGGTCGATCCCGCCGGCGGCCCCGCCGAAGCCGCGGTCCGCTGACGTGCGGGCAACGGCGTCGAGCGTGTCAGCCAGGATGGCCTTGGAATCGTGAAGGAGGCGGCCCACCAAAGTGGACTTGCCGTCGTCGACCGATCCTGCGGTGGCGAACCGGAAGAGCGTCGTGGGCAGGCCTTCGGTGAGTGAGCCTGGCGAAATCTCGGAAATCGTGCTCATTAGAAATACCCGTCCTTCTTGCGGTCTTCCATGGCGGCCTCGGAGATGCGGTCATCTGCACGGGTGGCGCCACGTTCGGTCAGGGTGGAGGCAGCGACTTCAACCACAACGTCGGCCACCGTGTACGCGTCGGACTCGACGGCGCCGGTGCAGGACATGTCCCCCACAGTGCGGTAGCGGACGGTCTTAGTGATGACATCCTCGTGCGGCAGCGGCTGGGACACCTCGCCCACAGCCCGCCACATGCCGTCGCGGGCGAAGACCTCGCGCTCGTGGGCGTAGTACAGGCCGGGCAGCTCGATGTTCTCGCGCTCGATGTAGCGCCAGATGTCCAGCTCGGTCCAGTTGCTGATGGGGAACGCACGGACGTGCTGGCCCACGGTGTGGCGGCCGTTGTAAAGGTTCCACAGCTCGGGGCGCTGGTTGCGCGGGTCCCACTGGCCGAACTCGTCCCGGAGGCTCAGGATGCGCTCCTTGGCGCGGGCCTTGTCCTCGTCGCGGCGGCCGCCGCCAAAGACGGCGTCGAACTTGTTCTGCTGGATGGCGTCCAGCAACGGGACGGTCTGCAGCGGGTTGCGGGTCCCGTCGGCGCGCTCGGCGAGCTCGCCGCGGTCGATGAATTCCTGGACGGAGCCCACCACGAGCTTCAGGCCCAGGCGCTCAACAGTGCGGTCCCGGAAGTCGATGACCTCGGGGAAGTTGTGGCCGGTGTCCACGTGCAGCACGGGGAACGGAACCTTGCCGGGCCAGAAGGCCTTGGTGGCCAGGTGCAGCATCACCACGGAGTCCTTGCCGCCGGAGAACAGCAGGGCAGGCTTTTCAAACTCGGCAACAACCTCGCGGATGATGTGGATGGCCTCGGACTCAAGGGTGTCCAGGCTGCTCAGGCGCGTGGAAACGGCAGCGTCAGTCACCTGGGTGGTCTCCTCGGTTAGGTAAGTGCTCATACGTGTAGTCCGCATTCTGTCTTGTCGGTCCCTGCCCAGCGGCCGGCGCGGGGGTCGTCGCCCCGCGCCACCTTCCGGGTGCAGGGCTGGCAGCCAATGGAGGGGTACCCCTGGGAAAGCAGCGGGTTGACGGGCAGGAGGTTGTCGTCCGAGTACTGGACCAGTTGGTCGAACGTCCACGCAGCCACCGGGTTCACCTTGACCAGGCCGTTGGCCTCATCCCAGGTGACCAGCGGGGTGTTGGTGCGGGTGGGGGCCTCGTCGCGGCGCACGCCGGTGAACCACAGTTCGTAGCCGGACAGGGTGCGGCGCAGCGGGGCCACCTTGCGGAGGGCGCAGCACTGGGCGGCGTCGCGGGCAAAGAGGTCCTTGCCCAGGAGCCGGTCCTGCTGTTCCACGGTGTTCTCGGGAAGCACATCCACCACATTGACGCGGAGGTTCGCGGCCACTTCATCGCGCGTGGCGTAGGTTTCCGGGAAGTGGTAGCCGGTCTCCAGGAACAGGACGTCGACGCCGGGCATCTGGTCCGCGACCAGCGCCGGGAGGACGGCGTCGGCCATGGAGCAGGCGACGGCGACGGCGGGCAGCTCGAAGTTGCGCTCCACCCAGGCGATGACGTCGCGGGCGGGGGCGTCCCAGCCGAGTTCGGCGGCACCGGCTTCGGCGATGGCCTTGAGCTCTTCGTGGGAGCGGATAGCAGGAATAGGCAAGGCGTGTTTGGCAGGCGATGCCGCCCCCGCCCCTCCGCCGCGCGGCTGATCCTCGATCAGCCCAGCGCGCGGCTCCGACAGGCCCGATGCCACTCCCTGGGCGGCATCGCCTGCCAACGGTAGTGCGTGCTTACTCACTGGAGTGCCTCCTCGTCTGCTGCGTGGGCCCATTCGGCGAAGGTCTGGCCCTCGGCGCGCTGGGCAACGAAGGTGCGGACAACGCGCTCCACGTAATCGGGGAGGTCATCGACGTAGACCTTGAGGCCGCGGACGGTACGGCCCAGGCCTGCTTCCTCGCGCTCGTTGGAAGCCAGCCCGCCGCCCAGGTGGACCTGGAAACCCGGGGAGGGGTCGCCGTCGGGCGTTGGCAGCATCATGCCCTTGAGGCCGATGTCCGCGGTCTGGATGCGGGCGCAGGAGTTAGGGCAGCCGTTGATGTGCAGGGACAGCGCGTGCGGCAGCTGGCCGCTGTCAGCGAGGTCGGCCAGGCGGCGTTCCAGTTCGGCCACTGCCGTGGCGGCGGTGTACTTGGTCTCCACGATGGCCAGCTTGCAGTACTCGATGCCGGTGCAGGCGATGGTGCCGCGGCGGAACACGGACGGGCGGGCGGACAGGCCCAGCTCGTCCAGCTCTGCCACAAGGGACTCCACCTGGTCCTTCTCGACGTCCAGGACAACGAGCTTCTGGTGCGGGGTGGTGCGCAGCCGGAAGGAGCCGCGGGCCTCGAGGGTGTCCGCGAGCTTGACCAGCGCGGCACCGGACAGGCGGCCGGCCAGCGGGGTGGCGCCGATGAAGAACTTGCCGTCCTTCTGCTCGTGCACGCCGATGTGGTCTCCCGGGGTGGTGGGCTTGGGCGCGGCGGGGCCATCAGCCAGCTTGTAGCCGAGGTATTCGTCCTCGAGGATCTGGCGGAACTTCTCCGGCCCCCAGTCGGCCATCAGGAACTTCAGGCGGGCCTTGGTGCGCATGCGCCGGTAGCCGTAGTCGCGGAAGATGCTGGTGACGCCGAGCCACACGTCGGCGGCCTGCTCAGGGGTCACGAACGCACCGAGGCGCTTGCCGAGCATCGGGTTGGTGGACAGCGCGCCGCCGGCCCAGAGGTCGTAGCCGACGCCGAGTTCCGGGTGGCGAACACCCACCAGGGCGAAGTCGTTGATCTCGTGGACCACGTCCTGGCTGGGGTGGCCGGTGATGGCGGTCTTGTACTTGCGCGGCAGGTTGGACAGCAGCGGGTTGCCGATGAACCGCTCCCCCAGCTCCTCGATGAGCGGGGTGGGGTCGATGATCTCGTCCTTGGCGATGCCGGCCACGGGCGAGCCCAGGATCACGCGGGGAACGTCGCCGCAGGCCTCGGTGGTGGACAGGCCAACACCCTCCAGGCGGGTCCAGATCTCGGGGATGTCCTCCACGCGGATCCAGTGCAGCTGGATGTTCTGGCGGTCGGTCAGGTCGGCGGAGTCGCGGGCGAAGTCCACGGAGATCTGGCCGATGACGCGAAGCTGTTCGGTGGTGAGGGCGCCGCCGTCGATGCGGACGCGGAGCATGAAGTACTTGTCCTCGAGCTCGTGCGGCTCAAGCGTGGCCGTCTTGCCGCCGTCGATCCCGGGCTTGCGCTGGGTGTAGAGGCCCCACCAGCGGAACCGGCCGTGGAGGTCCTGGCCGGGGATGGCGTCGAAGCCTTCCTTGGAGTAGATGGTCTCGATACGCTCGCGCACGTTCAGGCCGTCGTCTTCCTGTTTCCAGGTTTCGTTGGCGTTCAGCGGCGTTTTGCCGTCCACTTTCCACTGTCCGTGCGGCTTCGCGGCGGGACGGGACGTGCGGGCCGGGCGCTTCGCGGCAGCGGAATCCGCCGACGCTCCGGCTAGAGCTGTATCAGTCATGCATCGACTGTAGGTCCCGTCCGAAGAGCGTCACAAAGGCCCGGAAACGCTAAGTCACCTAGGGAAATATTTCGTCACGAAACGCCGGACAGCCTTGAACAAGCCACCCTGCTGTGCATTTGCGCCCGGTTCCGCGGGCGCCTTTTGGGGGGCCTGTTCTGCTGTTTCAGCCGGCGCGTGTGCCGCGGCTTCACGGGCTTTTGCGACGGCGGCGTCATACCTGTCCAGCGCGATTTCGGCGAGCACCGGGGACGGCAGCAGCGGTTCGGTGACGACGTCGGCCCCGGCCTTGGCCAGCTGGTCGTGGAAGAAGCCCGGCGCCAGGAGGTAGGAGGCAATCACCACGCGCCCGCCGACGTCGACCGCTCCCGCGGACTCACCCGCCCCGGCACCGCCTTCCAGCTCCTCGCGAAGCATCGCGACGGCGTCGGGCACGGAAGGTTTTGCGGAGGCACCGTAGGCGGCCACCATCCGGTTGGACCGCAGCTCCCGGAGCTGGCCCAGCAGCTCCTCGACGCTGATGGCGGCGTTGGGGTTGGAGGAGCCCGCGGCAGCCAGCACGATCACGTCGTTATCCGTCACGCCGGCTTCGCGCAAACGCTGGTCGAGCAGCGCGGCCAGGCGCGGATCAGGGCCCAGTGGCGCGGCTGCGGCACTGCCCGGCCTGCTCTTCACGGCCCGCGCAATGTCCACCTTCACGTGGTAGCCCACGCTGAGCAGCAGCGGCACCACCACGGCGGCCTCGCCCTCGGGCAGGCCCGCCACCACGTCCACCAGGTCCGGCTGCTGGACGTCCACATAGGCCTCCCGGACGTCAAGGCCGGGGCGGAGTTCGGCGATGGCGGCGCGCAGGGCGTTGACCTCCGCGGCTCCCTGTGTGTTGGACGTCCCATGGGCGCAGGCGATCATGATGGGGCTGTTCATACGGGCTAGCGTAACGTTGGAGCCGCCCTGTCCGCCCTCTTTTGAATTGCCGGGACGCTCCATGACATTCGCCTTTGACAACTCGCCGGTGTGGCTGGATCTGCTGGGCGTCTTCTTCTTCGCGGTGTCCGGGTCCCTGCTGGCGGCCCGGAAGCACATCGATATTGTGGGCTCCCTGCTGCTGGCTTCCCTTGTGGGACTCGGCGGCGGCGTAATCCGGGACATCATCCTCAACAGCGGGCCGCCCGCGGCGTTCACCAACCCGGCCTACCTGGTGCCGCCGGTGCTGGCCACGCTCCTGGTGTACTTCCTGTTCCCCAGCGTCCAGCGCTATACGTCCCTGCTGACCCTCTTCGATGCCGGCGGCCTTGCACTGTTCTGCATGACCGGCACGCTCAAGGCCCTGGCTGCCGGGATGAACCCGGTGGCGTCGGTGCTGCTGGGAGTCACCACGGCGGTGGGCGGCGGGCTGCTGCGCGACATCACGGCCAACGAGGTTCCTGAACTTTTCAACCCCAAGGACATCTACGCGCTGCCGGCCTTCGTGGGCGCCGCGATGACCGCCGGGCTGTGGGTCCTGGGCGTCTTCAATGTGCTGACGGCGACGGCCATCGCGGCTGTGGTTTTCACTTTCCGCATCCTGGCATGGCGGCGCTCCTGGCAGGCGCCGCTGGCCGTTCACGGGTGGCACCGGCGGGGCAGCAATCCCGCGGCCTGACGACGCCTCCGGCGGCCCTCCCGCGTCACTTTGCAGGGCCCGGGATTAGCTAGGATATGAAGCATGACTGACATGTTCCTCGAGAAATTCCGTGCGCTTGTTCCGAAGTATCTCGAAGACGAATGGCAGGCAGAGGACGGGCTGGATCCGGACGAGCTGGACAAGGCCCTGGCCGACCACCAATTCCAGATTCCTCTGGTGCTCCGCGAGTTCTACCTGGCCGTTGGCGGCTGCGAGGACCTGATGGAGGCGTACCACTACTTCTGGGATCCCGACGAGCTCGAGGTTGACGACGAAGGCTTCCTGATGTTCCTCGAGGACGAGGAAGAGGAATACACCTGGGGCTTCCGGGTGGGCGACCTCAGCGTCCCCGACCCCATCGTGTACCGGCGCAACAACGCCCGCGGGCAGTGGAAGTCCGAGGAAGGCACGTTCTCCGAGTTTGTGTTCGACATGTTCGAGTGGGCCTTCGAGGACGACGACAACTAGGCTTTCCTCTCTTCCGTTTCAGTGTGGCTTCGAGATCCTCCGGCGCCCGCTGGGTTTCCTCACCTTTTGGGGTGCGCGACGGCGTGTCCCCCTCTGATGACGGCGTTTCCCCCGGTTCGCCAGCAAAAACTGGGGAATCTCAGCGGATAACCCGGCCCCGGAGGACCTGCCACACCTCGGCCATGATTCTTTCCGGGTGATGAACCACGTCGGCGTACCCGTATCGTAGTACCGCATATCCGGTGAGGGTGCTGGCGTTGTTCCTGGCACGGTCCTTCTTTACCTGCCGGGGCTCAAGGTGGGTGGCGCCGTCGAGCTCGACGATCAGGAATCCTTCCAGCAGGAAGTCCACGATGCCGATGCCGGGAAGCTCCACCTGTGTCTCCGTGAAAATGCCCGCCGCGCGGAAGAGAATCCGGGCAACCACCTCAATGGGCGAATCGGCGGTACCGTCAACGAGCTCCAGCACGCGTCTGGCTGCACCGTTCCTCTTACCGGGCAGCCGCCCCCGCAGGTAGCCGAGGGTGGTTATCCCCTGCCGCGCTGCACTCTCGACCATGACGGCAGCTTCCATGGCCGGCAGGCAGCGGAGGCTGTGGATCAACACGTCAGTGGTGCTCGCCACCGGCTTTGGTGAATCGGGAGGAATCAGGGAGCCGCGGTGCACCACGGCGTCCGCCGGGCCACGGTGCCGGCACAGGAGGTGGACTTTTGACGGTTCCCTCAACAACCAAAGACGGCGATGTACTGCCGCAGAGGCACACGTCAGCAGGCCATTGCCCATGACAGCCGCAGTCATGTCTTCCGGGGCGCCAGGCAGTGCCACCACCCCGTGCCGAAGACGGCGGATGTCACCCACCGCCACCGCATTGCGAACGCTCCGGTCGGTGAATCCAGCCTGCAGCAGTGTGGACGTGCGCGCCACTGAGCCTGCGTACGTGAGAAAGCGAGTGAGGTCCATGGAGCCAGCAGACCCAATCTTCGATGGGGAAGGCAGTGCCTGGAAGGCCTATGTGGACAAAAAATCCTGCTGGATTTCCCCGTCTTTCGAGCTGCCTGTCGGCGGGTCACGGCAACTCGCCGGGTGTTCAGCCAGTTCCCGGCCGAAAGGTGGGGAAACTCAGCGCCGACAAGTCCGTGACACCACCAGTAAATTAGTAGTTGCATCTTGTGACAAAGCTGTCATAGACTATTCACGGATCCGCTAAACGCCTCCGGCGGGTCTGATGCGAACGGAGAGATAGCCTCGGTTCACAGCAACGTATGACTCGTATCGTTGCTGCGGACCGGGGCTATCCCGTTTTAACGCGACCCATCGACTGCTCCATACCGGTCGTTTTGGCGGGTCAAAAGGGCAGGTACGGAGCAATCGACGCAAAGAAGAAGCCCGGCCCCTTGCATGGAGCCGGGCTGCACGTTGAGTCAGCTGGCGCGGTCCACCACAGCCAGCGCGAAGCTGGACAGCGAATCCTTGACTACGCCTTCGGGCAGCGGCGCGAGGGCGTCGATCGCCTCGTCGGCCCACCGGCGTGCCACCACCCAGGATTCGGCCGTGACGGGATGCTCGCGCAGGCCGGCGACGGCCTCGGCAAGGGCCTCGTCGGAGGTCAGGTCGCCGTCAATAAGCCGGAGAAGTTCGACGGCGGACTGGTCACCGTCAGCAGCGGCCTTGCGCAGGAGCAGCACCGGCAGGGTGGGAACCCCTTCGCGCAGGTCCGTGCCGGGTGACTTGCCGGATTTGACCTTGATGCCCGTGACATCGATGACGTCGTCGGCAAGCTGGAAGGCCACGCCCACCTTTTCGCCGTACTCCACCAGCACGGATTCGTACGCGGGATCGGCACCTGCGAAGATGGCGCCGAGCTGGCCGGAGGCAGCCACGAGTGAACCCGTCTTGTCCGCAATCACCGAAAGATAGTGCTCCACGGGATCCTCATCCGGACGGGGACCCACGGTTTCGTGCAGCTGGCCCAGGCACAGCCGCTCGAATGTGCGTGCCTGGATCCCGAGCGCCCGGGAACCGAGTTCGGACACCAGGATTGAGGCGCGGGCGAAAATCAGGTCGCCGGTGAGGACCGCCACGGAGTTGCCCCAGACCTCGTGGGCGGTGGGTGCACCGCGGCGGAACGGGGCCGAGTCCATGACGTCATCGTGATAGAGCGTTGCGAGGTGCGTCAGTTCCACCACGACGGCGGCCTGCACCACGGCGGGCAGCGACGCGTCGCCAAGGTGTGCACAGAGCAGGGTCAGCAGCGGCCGGATGCGCTTGCCGCCCGCTTCCACCAGGTGGCGCGACGTGGCGTCAGCGAGCGGATCCGAGTTGGCGATGGCTTCGCGGAGTTTCTTCTCCACCCGGGCCAGGTTGTTGGTGATGGCCGGCCCCAGTTCGGCATCTCCGGCGATGGCCGCGAAACCCGCGGGCAGCTGCAGGCCCGTTGCGATGGCGGTGGTATTGAGGCTGGGTTCGGAGTCCGGCAGGCCGTGTCCGGCGTGCGTCCAGCTGTGGTCTGCGGGGTTGGTCACGGGTTAACCCTAACTTTTTGTTGCGGATACCGCTGATTCGAGGCCGCCAGCGTATTGGATGTGGCCGGAACCAGCGATTCCAGGACACGGATCACCCGGTCCTCAAAGCCCTTCGCGGACGGGTCCGTGAGGTTGGCCAGGAGCCGCACCACGAACCGCATCAGCACCGGGATGGGCATGCCGGTCCGGAGTGCGAGCTTCATGACCGCAGGCTTGCCGATCAGCACGGCGAACGCCCGGCCCAGGGTGAAGTGGGAGCCCCACTGTTCGCGCACATAGTCCGCGTACCGCGCCAGGTGCGCATCGGCCTCGTACGTTCCGCCGGCCGCCACTGAGCGGGAGGAGGCGTCGATGATGAACTCGGCAGCGAACCGCGCGGACTCCATGGCGTAGGAGATGCCCTCGCCGTTGAACGGGGAGACCATGCCGCCGGCGTCGCCCAGCAGCAGCAGGCCCGGCGAGTAGTGCGGCGTGCGGTTGAAGCCCATGGGCAGCGCCGCGCCGCGGATCTCGCCCACCTGGTTCTCCGGCGTGAAGCCCCATTCGGCGGGCATGCCGGCGGTCCATTCGCGCAGGACCTGCTTGTAGTCGAGCTTGCCGAACTCCTTGGACGAGTTCAGGATGCCCAGGCCCACGTTGGAGGTGCCGTCGCCCACGCCGAACACCCAGCCGTAGCCGGGAAGCAGCTTGCCGTCGCGGCCGGGAAGCTCCAGCCAGCCCTCCATCCAGTCGTCGTCCGTGCGGGGCGAGGTGAAGTAGGTGCGGACGGCGACGCCGAGCGGGCGGTCGTCGCGTTTATGCATTCCGAGGGATACAGCGGTGCGCGTGGAATTGCCGTCGGCGGCGAGGACGACGTCGGCGCTGAACTCGCGTGTCTCCCCCGTCTTGCGTCCGGACTCGTCAAGGAGCGCTGCGCGGACACCGGTGACGCGGCCGTCGTCGTTCCGTATGGCATCCGTGACACTGTGCCGCTCAAGGATGGCGGCACCTGCGGATTGGGCGTGCCGGGCCAGTTCCTCGTCGAAGCCGAGCCGGGTGCGGATCAGCCCGTACTGGGGGAAATCGGAAACCTCGGGCCAGGGCAGTTCGATGGTGCGCCCGCCGGCAATAAGGCGCAGGCCCTTGTTCCGGCGCCAGCCGTCGTTCTCCGGGTGCGGCAGGCCGAGCTTCTGGATCTCGCGGACGGCGCGGGGGGTCAGCCCGTCACCGCAGACCTTTTCGCGCGGGAAGCTGGTCTTCTCCAGGACGGTCACATCCAGCCCGGCCCTGGCGAGGTAGTACGCGGCGGTGGATCCGGCGGGACCGGCGCCGACAATCAGTACCTTCACAGGTCAGCGGACGATGTTGCGGCGCAGTTTGGCCACGGGGCCCTTGTGCGCGGCGATGGCGGCAGCGGCGCTGTCCGGCGTCGATTCTTCGGCTTTGAACGCGCGGTGCACGGCCACGATTCCGCCGGTGAGGTTGCGGTAGGTGACCTTTTCCCAGCCGGACTCCTGCAGCCAGGCGGCAAGGTGGTCCTGGTCCGGCCACGCGCGGATGGACTCGGCGAGGTAGACGTAAGCGTCCGGGTTGGACGCAACCTTCGTGGCAATGGCCGGCAGGGCCCGCATGAGGTATTCGGTGTACATGGTGCGCCAGAGCGGAACCACGGGCTGGGAAAACTCGGCAATGACGAGCCGGCCGCCGGGCTTGGTGACGCGGAGCATCTCCTCCAGTGCCTTTTTGGGCTCGTTGACGTTCCGCAGGCCGAAGGAAATGGTGGTGGCGTCGAAGGAGTTGTCAGCGAACGGCAGGTTGGTGGCATCGCCGGCAACAAAGTTGATGTCCGGGCGGCGGCGCTTGCCCACCTTGAGCATCCCGAGGGAGAAGTCGCAGGCCACAACGTCTATGCCCGCATCGGCATACGGCTCGCTGGAGGTGCCGGTGCCCGCGGCCAGGTCCAGGACGCGTTGGCCCTTGCTGGCCTCCATGGCATCCACCACAACCTTGCGCCAGCGGCGCGTCTGCCACAGGGACAGGACGTCATTGACGACGTCGTATTTCGGTGCGACGTCGTCAAACATCGTGGCTACTTCGTCCGGACGCTTATCCAAGGATGCTCGGTTCACCATGTCATTGTCTCAAATGTTCAGGAGCGTCCCGACCAGCCACGGCTCCGGTCCCGCTGAGCCGACGCCCCACCGTCGGAGCCACCTCCACGGCCGCTCCCGGGCCAGTGCACGCGCGGGAGTAGTGTTGTCTCATCATGACGAGCACGTTCCGCACCCTCACAGTCCCCCTGGATGGAAAAGATTTCCCCGGGGGGCTTCCTGCGTTTTTGGTACGGGACGATGTCCTCTGCTGGACCCGGAGGGAAGCCGGGCTGGCTGGCTTCGGCGAGATTGCGCGCTTCACGGCCACCGGCCCCGACCGGTTCCTCGAGGCAGACATCTGGTGGCGGCACCTTGTCCTTGAGGCCGAGGTCGCCGATTCCGTTGAGCTCCCCGGGACGGGCCCCGTGGCCTTCGGCTCCTTCGCCTTCTCCAAGACGTCCGCCCACGAGTCCCGGCTGATCGTGCCGGAGATCGCGGTGGGCGTACGGGACGGGCAGGTCTGGCTGACCCAGTTGACGTTCGACGACGGCCCCCTCACCGAGGACACCGCCCGCGCCGCGCTGGACCGCTGGCTTCGGAGCGTTGCGGCTCCTTCGGCAGCGCCTCCAGGAAGGACGACGGCGGCAGCGGACCCTGCCGGGGACGGCAGCTTGGGTGCCGTGCCCGCCAAGGGGGGCGGCGCCGTCGTACGCCCCCTCCCCCTGGCCGCAGGGGCAACCCTGCATACCGGGTCGCTGAGCGAGGAAGCCTGGATGGCGGCCGTCGAGGCGGGCGTGGCTGAGATCCGGACCGGCGCGCTGGAGAAGCTGGTGCTGGCGCGGGACGTGGTGGCGACTATTCCATCTGGCGTACATACCGCAGATGTACTGCGCGAACTCGCCGCACGCTACCGGGAGTGCTGGACGTACGGGGTGGACGGGCTGGTGGGGGCCACGCCGGAGATGCTGATCCAGGTGGAAGGACGCACCGCCCAGGCGCGCGTGCTGGCCGGAACGCTGGACCGCCGGGACGCCCACGGCGAGGACGGCCTCCCGATGGACTACGCCACCCGGGTGCTGGCCGGCTCGGAAAAGCAGAGGCACGAGCACGAGATCGCCATCCAGTCCCTGACCACTCAGCTGGCGCCGTTCTCGGAAGCGATGAATGCGCACGACGAGCCTTTCATCCTGGAACTCCCGAATGTGTGGCACCTGGCTTCGGACGTCAAGGCTGAGCTGGCCGAAATCGAGGGCCACGTGCCTACCTGCCTCGCGCTCATCAACGCCCTGCACCCTACGGCCGCCGTCTGCGGAACCCCCACGCAGGTCGCCGGGGCCCTGATCCGGAAGCTGGAACACCTGGACCGGGGGCCGTATGCAGGCCCCGTGGGCTGGCTGGACGCAGCGGGGAACGGCGAGTGGGGCATCGCACTGCGGGGAGCGGTCATCGAGTCCCCGGACACCGTCCGGCTGTATGCCGGCTGCGGAATAGTCGACGGCTCACAGCCCGAGGCCGAGCTCGCGGAAACCTGGGCGAAGTTCCGCCCGATGCTGGAGTCGCTTGGGATCAGCAGCTGACTCCCTCTCTCCCCAACTAGGTAGCGCTAAGTGTCGTTTTGGGGCCTCAAAACGACACTTAGCGCTACCTAGTTGGGCGGGAGTCCGGGATAGGAGACAAATTGTGCCCGTGCGGGCTTGCTTTCCCCTGTGATTTAGTTATCCAATAGTGAAACTTAGTTTCCTGTGATGCACATCTCATAATCGGCGCTACACTATGAACCGATTTAGTACCGCATACTCCCCGCAACAAAAGGTAAGAAAACATGCAGCTCAAGTCCCTGGCCACGGCCAAAATGACCGCCAAGGCAGCAGCAGTCTTCGCCGCCGGCGCCCTCACCCTCACGGCCTGCGGCGGCAGTTCCACCCCCGCAGCCTCCGAAGGCGGCATCCAGCTCATCAACGCCGGCAAGCTCACGGTCTGCTCGGACATCCCTTACGAGCCGTTCGAGTTCGAGAAGGACGGCGAGACGGTCGGCTTCGATGTGGACATCGCCAAGGAGCTCGCCAAGGACTTCGGCGCCGAACTGAGCATCGTTGACAGCTCCTTCGAAGCGATCGAGACCGGCACCGCCCTGACCCAGTGCGACCTGGGCATCTCCTCGATCTCCATCACGGACACCCGCAAGTCCGTCATGGACTTCTCCAGCCCGTACCTCGACGACGACCTGGCCCTGGTGGCCAGCGAGGACTCCGGCATCACCGGCCTGGAGGACGCCAAGGGCAAGAAGGTCGGCGTGCAGCAGGCCACCACCGGCGCCGACTACGCCCAGGAGCAGGGCATCGACGCGCAGCAGTTCGAGGACACCGGCCTCCTGGTGCAGGCTCTTGAAGCCGGCACCATCGACGCCGCCCTGGGCAACCAGTCCGTCCTTGGCTACGCCATCAAGGACCAGCCCAAGTTCAAGAGCGTTGAGGACTTCGCAACCGGCGAGCAGCTGGGCATCTCCGTCAAGAAGGGCAACACCGAAATGCTGGAGAAGGTCAACGGCACGCTTGAGCGCCTGACCGAGGACGGCTCCCTGGAGACGTTCAAGACCACCTGGTTCGGCGAGACCGCCAAGTAGCCAACAACCGCCAAGTAGTCGCCGTGCAGGCCTGGGCCTTCCCGGCCCCGGCCCCGCCACGGCCCTGAGAACTACGCAGCCGGGGCCCCGGACGAGCTGTACCGCAGTCCGTCCGGGGCCTCTGCCACGCACAACGAATGTGAGCAACCCATGGCAATGACCGCACGTCAGCGAGCCAGAGTAAGCCTGTATGTCCAGGCCGGAATCTTTGTGGTGGCCATCGCCGCGCTGATCCTGGCCACCGACTGGGAGACCATCGGCAACAGCGTCTTCAACTTCGGCAAGATCGGGCCCATGTTCCCGGGCATCTTCGTCACCGGCCTGACGAACACCCTGATCTACACGTTCCTCGGCTTCATCGTTGGCCTCTCCGGCGGCCTGCTTTTGGCCCTGATGAAGCTCTCCAGCTTCCCCCTGTACCGCTGGATCGCTTCCGGTTACATCGAGTTCTTCCGCGGCATCCCGGCGCTGCTGGTGTTCATCGCCTTCGGCTACGGCGTGCCGCTGGCCTTCGGCGTTTCCTGGAACATCACCGTGATCGTCATGGTTTCCCTGGGCATGGTGGCCTCGGCCTACATCGCCGAAACCCTCCGCGCAGGCCTGCAGGCCGTGCCAAAGGGCCAGCTGGAAGCCGCCCGCTCGCTGGGCATGCCGCAGTGGCGGGCCATGATCACCATCGTTATCCCCCAGGCCTTCAAGATCGTCCTGCCGCCCCTGACCAACGAGGTCATCCTGCTCACCAAGGACTCCTCGCTGATCTACGTCCTGGGCCTCACCGCCTCGCAGTACGAGCTCACCAAGTTCGGCCGCGACGGCATTTCCAGCCTGGGCGCAGGCCTCACGCCCCTTCTGGTGGCCGGCGCCTTCTACCTGGTGATCACCATCCCCCTGAGCTTCCTGGCCCGGAAGTTCGAAAGCCGCACCGCGCGGAACAATCGATAGGCAGGGAAGACCATGAACGACGTCGTAAACAACTCCCGCGGCGGAGCTGCCACCATCCAGGCCGCCGGCGTGGCCATCAAGGACCTGCGCAAGTCCTACGGTTCCAACGAGGTCCTCAAGGGCATCAGCCTGGACGTGGCCCCCGGCGAAGTGGTGTGCCTGATCGGACCGTCCGGATCCGGCAAGTCCACCCTGCTGCGCTGCGTCAACCTGCTGGAGCAGCCCAACGAGGGCACCATCCACGTGGGCGGCTTCGAGGCCACCGATCCCGATGTGGACATCGACAAGATGCGCCGCAAGGTGGGCATGGTGTTCCAGCAGTTCAACCTGTTCCCGCACCTGGACGCCAAGCGCAACTGCTCCATCGCCCAGACGAAGGTCCTCAAGCGTTCGCAGGCCGAGGCGGACAAGGTGTCCATGCACAACCTGGAACGTGTGGGGCTCGGACACCTCGCGGACCGTTTCCCGGACCAGCTCTCCGGCGGCCAGCAGCAGCGCGTGGCTATCGCCCGCGCGCTCAGCATGGACCCCGAGTTGATGCTCTTCGATGAGCCCACCTCCGCGCTTGACCCCGAGACTGTGGGCGACGTCCTCTCCGTCATGCGGAACCTCGCCAAGGAGGGCATGACCATGCTGGTGGTCACCCACGAGATGGGATTCGCCCGCGAAGTGGCGGACCGGGTGGTGTTCATGGACGGCGGCGTTGTGGTGGAAGAAGGCGTGGCCGAGCAGGTCATCTCCTCCCCCACGCAGCCCCGCACCAAGGAGTTCCTGCGCCGCGTCCTGGATCCGACGCACATCGACATCGAGGAGTAGGGCCTCTTCGCTTTCACTTCGCGCAATCCCCGGCGCTGCGGATTCTCCGCAGCGCCGGGGATTTTGTGCATCACGGGGCCATCAGCGCCTCGCTTTTGAACGAAGCGTACGACGGCGGCACGCGCCTCCCGAGCGGGCATTTACTTCCGCGGTACCGGGGCACACAATAGGTCCCATCACAGCCCTGGCTCAGCAGCGCGCTGCCCGTCCGGCCGCCGTCCCGCGCGGCGGCGCATCCAGGAGCGCAGAGATGAATCCCAAAGCCCCACCACCGCAGGCGGCGGTATCCGAACGCGCCGCGCGCGGCTGGCATCAGTGCCCTCGTTCCAGCGGGTTGACTCCTTCATCCGGCGGTACCTCAACCGGGGACAGGACCAGCGCACCGTCTGCGACTTCACGTTCGGCAACCCCCACCAAATGCCGCCAGACCGCTACGTCACCACTTTGCGGGATGCCCTGGTGCCCCGTGATGACCAGTGGTTTGCCTACAAAACCAACGTCGAAACGGCGCAGGAAGCGGCCGCGCAATCCCTTGAACGGCTGCTGGACGTGCCCTTCCGGACAGAGGACATCTTCCTTACCACCGGCGGGTTCGCTGCGATTGCGCTGGCGCTCAAGACCGTGGCGGACCCCGGCGACGAGGTGCTCTACAGCCTGCCGCCATGGTTCCTGTACGAGCCGCTGATCCTCGAAGCCGGCCTGGTACCGGTGAAGGTAAAGGTCCATACCGCCACGTTCGACCTGGACCTCGCCGCAATCGACGCTGCCATCACGGAGCGGACGCGGGTTGTGATCGTCAATTCGCCCAACAACCCCACCGGGCGGATCTATCCCCCGGAGCTGCTGCGCCGGCTCGCCGACCTGCTGGAAACTGCGTCTGCAAGGATTGGCCGGCGTATCTACCTCATCTCGGACGAGGCCTACAACCGCATTGTGTTCGACGGCATGCGGTTCCACAGCCCGGTTGAGTTCTACCCGTACACGCTGCTGGCATACTCCTATGGCAAAACCCACCTCTCCCCTGGCCAGCGTGTGGGGTATCTGGCCCTGCCGCCGGCCATGCCGCACCGGGAGGAGATGGTGCCAGCCATCAGCGGCCTGCAGGTGGCGATGGGCTGGGTGTACCCCAATGCGCTGCTGCAGCACGCGCTTCCCGAGCTGGAGAAGTTCTCCATCGACGTCGGCCAGCTGGAGCGGCGCAGGGACCGCCTGGTGGACGCGCTCCGCAGCATGGGTTACCGGATGCATCCGCCGGAGGGCACGTTCTACCTGTTCGTCAGCACCCCCGGTCCGGAGGACGAAGCCTTCACCGAGTCTCTCGCCCGCCGCGACGTCTTCGTTTTCCCGGGCACGCTGTTCGAGACGCCCGGGTTCTTCCGGATTTCCCTGACAGCTAACGAGGACATGATCGAGCGGAGCCTGCCCACCTTCGAAGCAGCGATCAAGGACAAAGGAGCAGCCGCAGATGCGGCACCCGTGGGCTGACCGCCCGTGGAAGCAGGCTGGGTGCCCGGCGCCGCTTACGTTTCGCTCCGTACGGCGACGATCTGGAAGGCAAGGTCGAAGTAGCGGCCCACGAAGCCCCCTGCACCCGTGATGCCGAACGAATAACGGTCCAGGTGATTGGCCTGCGCCGTAAGGCGGATTTGGCCGGGAGCCAGGGCGTCCCAGGACAGGACTGTGACCTCCGCGGCAGCTTCCACTCCGTGCATAGCCACAATCCCGGCAAGAAGAATGGCACCTCCGTCTTCGCGAATCCCCGTTGACGAGAACGCGATGATCGGAAAGCCGGCCACATCGAGCAGGCCCCGGCCTTTGACGTCGCGGTCCCGGCGCTCGTTGGCGGAGTCGAAACTGGCCGAATCGATGATGGCACTAGCGCTGCTCCCTGCCAATGTTGACGCGACATTCAGCAGCCCCGAGGAAACGCGGAATTCGGCGCGGACCCTGCCCAGACCAAACATATGCCGCGAGGCGTAGGTAACACCTGAGCGTTCGGAGTCCATACGGTACTCACCAGCCTCGGGCAACTTGTGGATTTGTAGGGCTGGTTCGGCGGTCATGGCGGATTCCTTAAACTTGGCCCGAATCCCCCCGCACCGGGCAATTGCTGACGTATCAACAACCGTGCTCCTGTTATGCTGACATGTCAACAACTTTATGGTTTCTCCAGGGAGAGGATGCGCGTTGCCTGAGTATCGCGGCCTGACGAAGGACGAAGAAGAAGTGTGGTTCGCCTACATCCTCTTCACCCGCCAGTTGGCAGCCGGGATGGAGAGGCAGTTGGCGGGAAGCGGCGTATCGGGCGCCGATTACCAGATGCTCGCCCCACTTGCCGAAGCCGGGCCTTCCGGTATGCGCGCCCGGGACCTGGGGCGCAGCGCCGGTTGGGACCGCAGCAGGCTTGCGCACCAGCTTCGGCGAATGGAGGAACGTGGGCTTGTCAGCCGGGAACCGGCGCACGATGATGCCCGCGGCATTCTGGTTCACATAACGCAGGCCGGCCGGGCAGCCCTGCGTGCAGCAGCTCCCGGGCACATCGAGTGGGTCAGGGAGAACTTCCTTGAGGTGATGACTCCTGAGGAGCGGCGCATGCTGGTCGAGCTGTCCTCCCGTGTCATGGCGAAACTTGAGCCGGACTCCCCCTCTTAGCGCGCCAGTACTCCCCCGACTGCGGCGGCGACGGCCTCTTTGATCCTGGCGTGCAGGGCCCTGAGCCCCTGCCGGTCAGTGCGGACTTCCACGATGCTGCGCCCCTCAACCGGCTGGGCGAGCGCCTCGGCGAGTGCCGCCGTAGTACTTACCGAGCAATGCCCGACGCCGTACGCTGCGGCGAGTGCCGCGATGTCCACGGAGTGCGGCGTGCCAAAGAGGCGTTCGACGGCGTCGCCGTACGTTCCGGCCTCACGCACGGCGCCGTGTTCCAGCAGGTCGAAGATGGCCCCACCGGCGTCATTGAGGACGACGATCCGCAGCGAAGGCTGCTCCTCCCCGGCGCCGAGGAGCAGGCCGCCGACGTCGTGGAGGAACGTGACGTCGCCCAGCAGGACTGTGGTGTCCTGCCGGCCGCCGATGGCGATGCCCGTGGCGGTGGAAAGAGTGCCGTCGATCCCGGCGAGGCCGCGGTTGGCGTACACGGTGGCGGCGGGTTCCGGGGCGGGCAGGCCGGCAAGATCCACGTCGCGGATGCCGTTAGACGAGCCTAGGAGCAGCTGCCCGCGGGCGTGCTTCCACACCAGCGAGCCTACCGCCGGCCCACTCGCGGGAGCCTCTGCGGAAAGTATTCCGTCCAGGGCATGCTGCGCTGCCGAGCCTGCGAGCAGCCAGGTATCCAGCCATTCTGTGGTCCCGCGGCCGGCAAAGCCGGCCAGGTCACCGAGGTTTTCCAGCGGCAGCTCGGTGCGGCGGCCGGGCTCATACCAGGCCACCGGCACGGGCTGGTAGAGGGCAGCCTGGACATCAGCCCTGGCCAGAAGCGCGGCAACCGGGCGGGACAGCGTGGGCCGGCCAAAGAGGACAACACGTTCAATCGGCATGTCCGCGCCGGGACCAAAGTGCTCCAGCAGCAGCCGGTACGGACCAACCGCGTTGGGCCCGAAGCGGGCGTTGGAGGACGGCTCGGCCAGCAGCGGCAGGCCATGGGAGCGTGCGAACGCCTCGGCGACGGGCCCGGCGTCGTGCCCGGCGAGTACGACGGTGCGCCGCTCCGGCAGGTCGGTTGACGCCGGCGGCAGGTTCATGATGAGCGGCTCGGTGCCGATCCGGTAGCGCTGCCGTTCGGCCGCGGGCGGCAGTTCCTCCCCCGGCGACGGAACCAGCGGATCGCGGAACGCGAGGTTCAGCTGGACGGGGCCGGGCGGCAGGTCGGGGAACGCACCGGTGGCGGCGGACAAGCCTGTCTCGATGGCGCGCCGGGGGTCGGCGCCGGCGGCTATGTCGACTGCGAAGCGCACCTGCTCGCCGAAAAGGTCAGGCTGGACGGTGGTCTGGTTGGCGCCGGTTCCGCGGAGCTCGTCGGGCCGGTCGGCGGACAGCACCACCAGGGGAACCGCAGCGTGGTTGGCCTCCATCACGGCGGGCATCAGGTTCCCGACGGCGGTCCCGGACGTTGTGAGCACGGCGGCGGGTGATCCCGTGGCCAGTGCCAGGCCCAGGGCAGTGAACCCGGCCGAGCGCTCGTCGATCCGGACCAGCAGGTCCACCCTGCCCTCGGCGGACGCCTCGGCAAGGGCATACGCCATGGGGGCCGAGCGGGATCCCGGCGAGACCACCACGTGCTGCACGCCGCCGTCGACCAACACCCCGACGGCGATCCGCGCCGCTGCCAAGGCAGCCAGCCCAGCCCCGGCGTCAGGTGTGGCGTCCGCAGTAGTGCCAGGCGTGGTGTCCGGAGTAGTGCCGGAATCGGTGTCAGGCGTGGCGTCGGGCGTGGTGTCCGGGGAAGGGTCGTTCAGCGAAGTCACCAAACCAGTCTGCCACCCCGGACGCTCTCTCATTTGATGTGGGTTTTACCGGAACGCTCTATCAGCTGATGCGGGTAAACCGGAACGCTCTATCAGCTGATGCGGCGTTAACCGGAACGCTCTATCACCTTCCGCCCAGAGCCGGACGTAAAGATGATAGAGCGTCGCCGAAAAACCGGTGATAAGTGATAGAGCGTTGGGCCAAAACCGGCGGTAAGTGAAAGAGCGTCGCAGGCTAGCCGCGGAACACCTGGATCACGGACGGGCGCGGTGCGCGCGCCTGGCCGGGTGCCGGCGTCGTGCCCTCCGCTACGTAGTCCGGGAAGAAGGAAACCTGCGCGTCGAAAGTGCCGTCCTCGCCGGGGTGCTGCACCGCAACAAAGACAGAACGCTCCTCGTCGTGGATGATGGGGCCGCAGGTTTCGGCGTCGCGCGGAACGGCCAGGAACTGCTCCACCTTGCCACGTTCGGCGCCGTCCAGGGTGACCTTGAACAGGCCGTCCGCCCGGCCGATGCCGGAGGGGGCGCCGTCCGTGGAGATCCAGAGGTTGCCCACGGAGTCGAATGCCAGGTTGTCCGGGCAGGAGATGGGCGAGACTTTGTCCACCGGGAAGCCGGAGAAGTAGGTGACATCGCCCTGGGCCGGATCGCCGCAGACCATCAGCAGGTTCCAGGCGAAGGTGGTGGAGGTCTGGCCGCCGGTTTCGGTGATCTCCACGATGTGGCCGTCGCGGTTCTGGTTGCGCGGGTTGACCTCAGTGGCGCCCTCGTTGGACCCAACGCCGCGGTTGGAGTTGTTGGTGCAGGCCACGTAGACCTTGCCGGTGTGCAGGCTGGGTTCCACGTCCTCACAGCGGTCCATCTTGGTGGGGCCAACCTTGTCCGCGGCCAGGCGGGTGTACACCAGAACCTCCTCGACGGTCATGCCCGGAACAGCGGAAGCCCCGTCCACCACCAGCGGCAGCCACTCGCCGATGCCGTCGAAGGCGCCGTCGGCGGGCACAGCCCCGGTTCCGGTGATGTCTGCAGCCGGCGAGTTGCCCGTGAACCTGGCGACGTAGAGGTTGCCCGCGGACAGCAGGGTCATGTTGTGCTTGCGGTCGCCCTCGCGGTACTTGTCCTTCGAGACGAACTTATACAGGTAGTCGAAGCGCTCGTCGTCGCCGGAATAGGCCACAACGTGCCCGGACTCGGCGATGATCACGTTGGCGCCCTCGTGCTTGAAGCGGCCCAGCATGGAGTGCTTCTTGGGCGTGGAGGTGGGGTCGAACGGGTCAACTTCCACGATCCAGCCGAAGCGGTTCGCCTCGTTCTCGTAACCGGGGTTGCGGGTATCCCAGCGCGGCTCATCCAACTCCCACTGGCGGGCAGTCGGCTTGTTGGTGATGCCGTACCGCTTGTCCCCGGCAGAGGTTCCCGGCGCCACGAAGTAGCTCTGGAAGTTCTCTTCGCCGGAGAGGATGGTGCCCCACGGGGTGGTGCCGCCGGCGCAGTTGCCCAGCGTGCCCTTGATGAAGCGGCCGTCAGGGTCCGCAACAGTCTTGAGAAGCGGGGAGCCCGCGGCCGGGCCGGTCAGTTCGTACACCGTGTTGTTGAGGAAGCGGCGGTTGAGCGGCGCACCCTTCACGTAGGTCCACGGCTTGTTCTTGTTCTTGCGCTCCAGCTCAACCACGGACAGCCCGTGCGCGGCCGCCCCCACAGCGCGCATCTGATCTGCAGGCATGGTGGCCGGGAACATGATGTTTTCGTTGGTGTACTCGTGGTTGGCGAAGAGCACCGCGCGGCGGCCCTTGCTGCCCGGGATCTCCAGGATGTCCGTGTAGTCGTTGTTGTAGCCGAACTGCTTTTCCTGCGCGGCGGCCGTCTGGTTGTACAGGTCGAACTCCGGCGCGCCGTTGAAGATCGGGTCACCCCAGCGGATGACCGGCTGCCAGGTGAAGCCCCCCGGGACGGTCACGGCGTCCACGGCGGCATCGATCGACGGGATGGCTGTGAACTGCAGCTTGGACTTGCCGAAGCCTTCCTTCGCTGCCTTGGACAGGCCAGCGGCGTTTGCAGATTCAGGCGAGGTTGCGGCGGATCCCAGGACGACGGCGAGCGCACCGGCGGCGCCGAAGCCAAGGGCGGCGCGGCGGGACATGGTGGCGGAGGCGATGTCACGGAAGTAGCTGTTGGAGCTGGTGTTGCAGACATCGCCGGCGCAGGCGTTGTCGCACTTCAGCGCGCAGGTGACGGCGCTGCGCTTGCCCTTGGTATGGCCGAGCATCGGCAGCAGGGTGAACTTGCGAGCAGTCGTTTCAGACATGGGGGCCTTCCAAGGAATTTCTACGAGGTCCCGCCCACCCTTTCAGCCGGTTTCTACGCGCAGTAGTATGCCGGGTGAAATTCCGGTTAACCGCGCGTGACCTGCAGAAACGTGAGAGTGTCCCTATGTTTTTCGTCAAGCTGCTGTTGGTGTTTGGGCTTGGTAGAGGCTGCCGTCGCGGAGCATGG
>NZ_JBJURL010000042.1:0-38186 GCF_046097905.1 Pseudarthrobacter sp. NKDBFgelt
CCCGCATCGGCCCCACAGTATGAGACGACGAAGGCCCGATCCCAATAGAAAAAAGATCAAAAACGCCAACAGCCATGACGGGTTTTCCTAACTAAAAACGAACGTGCCCGGATCAAGAGTTTTTGTCCAGATACGCAGGCCTCAACGCCCCCACACCCTGCATACCTGGACAAAAACTCCAAAGACTACGCGAGGTTCGCGATGCCCGGGTAGAGCGGGTGGGCGGCGGCGAGGGCATCGACGCGGTGACGCAGCCCCGAAAGGTCCGTTCCGGCGTCGGCCGTCAATGCTTCGGCAATGATGTCCGCAACCTCGCGGAAGGCGGCCTCGCCGAAGCCGCGGGTGGCGAGCGCCGGTGTGCCGATGCGCAGGCCGGAGGTGACCATGGGCGGGCGCGGGTCGAAGGGGACGGCGTTGCGGTTGACGGTGATGTCGATTTCCGCGAGCCGGTCCTCAGCCTGCTGGCCGTCAAGCTCACAGTTGCGCAGGTCAACGAGGACCAGGTGCACGTCGGTGCCACCGGAGACCACGCTAATCCCTTTGGCGGTGACGTCGGGCTGGACCAGGCGCTCGGCCAGGATCCGGGCACCGGCCAGGACGCGTTCCTGGCGTTCCTTGAACTCGGCGGACGCGGCGATCTTGAACGCCACGGCCTTGCCCGCAATGACGTGTTCCAGCGGGCCGCCCTGCTGGCCCGGAAACACAGCGGAGTTGACCTTCTTGGCGATGTCGGCGTCGTTCGTCAGGATGATGCCGCCACGGGGACCGGCGAGGGTCTTGTGCGTGGTGGAGGTGGTGACGTGGGCGTGCGGCACCGGTGACGGGTGGAGACCGGCGGCCACGAGTCCGGCGAAGTGCGCCATGTCCACCATCAGGTAGGCGCCCACGGAATCGGCGATCCGGCGGAACTCGGCGAAGTCCAACTGCCGGGCGTAAGCGGACCAGCCGGCCACGATCAGGGCAGGCCTGGTTTCCCGGGCAAGGCGCTCCACCTCGGCCATGTCCACCGTGTGGGTGTCCTCGCGGACGCCGTACGGCACCACGTTGTAGAGCTTGCCGGAGAAGTTGATCTTCATGCCGTGCGTGAGGTGCCCGCCGTGGGCAAGGTTCAGGCCCATAATGGTGTCGCCCGGCTTGATCAGTGCGTGCATCACCGAGGCGTTTGCCTGGGCGCCGGAGTGCGGCTGCACGTTGGCGAATTCTGCGCCGAACAGTGCCTTGATGCGGTCGATGGCGAGCTGTTCGATGACGTCAACGTGCTCGCAGCCGCCGTAGTAGCGCTTGCCCGGGTAGCCCTCGGCGTACTTGTTGGTGAGCACCGAGCCCTGCGCCTGCATGACGGCGGCTGCGGTGTGGTTCTCGGAAGCGATCATCTCCAGGCCGTCGCGCTGGCGGGTCAGCTCGTCGTCGATCTTTGCCGCGATCTCCGGGTCCAGCACGGAGAGGTCCGCGTCCAGGGACGGCGAGACCACCTGCTCGAATGCGGCAGCCACTGTGCCGGCGCCTGCGGCCGCGGGGCTCACAGCTCGCCGCCGTTGGCTGCCGCGTACTCTTCAGCGGACATGAGCGGGCCTTCCTCGGTGACGGCCACCTTGAAGAGCCAGCCGGCGCCGTAGGGATCGTTGTTGATCAGCGCGGGGTCGGAGACGACGTCGTCGTTGATCTCCACAACCTCGCCGGTAACGGGGGCGTAGAGGTCGGAGACGGACTTGGTGGATTCCACCTCGCCGCAGGTTTCCCCCGCGGTCACGGTGGAGCCGACCTCGGGCAGGTCCACGTAGACGATGTCGCCCAGGGCTTCGGCGGCCACCGCGGAGATGCCGATGTTGGCGGGTCCGGAGCCGTCAGCAGCAACCCATTCGTGCTCGGCGGAGTACTTCAGTTCAGCAACAACTTTTGCCATGGTGTGTTTCCTTCAATCTGGTGTGTGAAAAGTGAGAGAGCGTCCGGTCAGACCGCGCATTAAATGAGAGAGCGTCCGAGTGAAACCGACATCAAATGAGAGAGCGTCCGGTCAGACCGCGCATCAAATGAGAGAGCGTCGGGGTAAAACCGACATCAAGTGAGAGAGCGTTCGGCCCCTTTGGGTCCGGCCTCCGGCAGCATGCTCCCCACCGTCTCCCTAGCCTCGCAAGCTCGGCCAGGGAACCCTGACGGCGTGGGCCCAGCACTACGAAAAGTGCAGGGTGATGTTTTGGTTACTTCTGGCGCTTGTAGAACGGGAGGGCTACTACTTCGAAGGGCTCGGGCTTGCCGCGGAGGTCGATGTCCAGGGCGGTGCCGGGTTCTGAGTGTTCGACGTCGACGTAGGCCAGGGCGATCGGGTAGCCGAGGGTGGGTGAAGGCTGGCCGGAGGTCACCTCGCCCACGACGTTGCCGTCCTTGAGGACCGGATAGTGGCTGCGGCCGGCGCGGCGGCCCAGGCCCTTGAGGCCCACGAGCTTGCGGCCGGAGGTGGCACCTGCGCCGAGAGCCTTGAGTTCGGCCAGCACCGCCTTGCCAACAAAGTCGGACTCCTTCTTGAGCGAGACAACCGGGCCCAGTCCTGCGGCGTAGGGGTTCCCCTCGCGGGAAAGCTCGTTGCCGTAGAGGGGCATGCCGGCTTCCAGGCGGAGCGAGTCGCGGCAGGCGAGGCCGGCGGGGATGAGCCCATGGCCGTCGCCGGCTTCCAGCAGCGCTTCCCACAGGCCGGCGGCGTCCCCGTTCGGGACGTAGATCTCGAAGCCGTCCTCGCCGGTGTACCCGGTGCGGGCCAGGAGCAGGTCCTGGACAGCGCCGTTGAAGGTAATGCCTACTTCAACGGCCGCGTAGTACTTCAGCTCAGTCACCAGGGAGTGCTGCTCGGCGGGGACCAGCGTCAGGAGGATGGCCTCGGCGTTCGGGCCCTGCACGGCGATGAGGGAGGTCTCGGCGGACACGTCGTCAACAACAACGTCGAAGCCCGCGGCCCGCTCGGCGAGTGCGGCGGCGACCACCGCTGCGTTGCCGGCGTTGGGAACCACCAGGTACTTCTGTTCGCCCCGGCGGTAGGAGATGAGGTCATCGATGATGCCGCCGTCCTCCTGGCAGATCAGCGAGTACTTGGCCTTGCCAACTGCAACGGCGGACAGCTTGCCGGCCAGGGCGTAGTCCAGGAAGGCTGCGGCGTCGGGGCCGGTGACCCAGACTTCGCCCATGTGGGAGAGGTCGAACAGGCCGGCGGCGTTGCGGACGGCGTGGTGCTCGGCCAGTTCGGAGCTGTACTTCAGGGGCATCTGCCAGCCGCCGAAATCGGTGAAGGAGGCGCCGGCCAGCTTGTGCTGCTCATACAGAGCTGTGTAGTTCTCAGTCATCAGGAAATCCTTAGTTCTCAAATTCGGACAGCGGCGGGCAGGAGCACACCAGGTTGCGGTCCCCTGCGGCGCCGTCGATCCGGCCAACGGGCGGGAAGTACTTGTCCTGCCGCAGGGAGGACACGGGGAAGGCTGCCTGCTCGCGCGGGTACGTCCGGTCCCAGTCGGAAGAGACGACGGCGGCGGCCGTGTGGGGTGCGTTGCGCAGCGGGCTGTTGGTCACGGTGAAGTCGCCGTTGGCAACCTGGTCGATTTCCTTGCGGATGGTGATCATGGCTTCGATGAAGCGGTCGATCTCCGCGAGGTCCTCGGACTCGGTGGGTTCAACCATCAGGGTGCCCGCTACCGGGAAGGAGAGCGTGGGGGCGTGGAAGCCGAAGTCGATGAGCCGTTTGGCCACGTCCTCCGCGGTGACGCCGGTCTGGGCCGTCAGGTCGCGCAGGTCCAGGATGCACTCGTGCGCCACCAGCCCGGTTTCACCGGTGTAGAGGACGGGGAAGTACTCGTTCAGCCGTGCTGCGACGTAGTTGGCTGCCAGCAGCGCCGACTTGGTGGCCTCGGTCAGTCCCTGGCCGCCCATCAGCTTCACGTAGGCCCAGGAAATCGGGAGCACACCAGCTGAGCCAAAGCGCGAAGCGGAAATCGCAACGCCATGCCCGGCTTCATGGGCGGCCTTGTTTGCATCACCGGGCATGAAGGGTGCCAGGTGCGCCTTGGCAGCAACGGGTCCGACGCCGGGTCCGCCGCCGCCGTGCGGGATGCAGAAGGTCTTGTGCAGGTTCAGGTGCGACACGTCGCCGCCGAACTTGCCCGGCTGCGCCAGGCCAACGAGGGCGTTCAGGTTGGCGCCGTCCACGTACACCTGGCCGCCGGCGGCGTGGATCGCGTCGCAGACCTCGCGGACATCGGAGTCGTACACGCCGTGCGTGGACGGGTAGGTGATCATGATCGCCGAGAGGACGTCCTTGTGGGCTTCGATCTTCGCGGCAAGGTCGGTGTGGTCGATGGTGCCGTCGGCAGCGGTGGCCACCACAACAACCTTCATGCCCGCCAGGACAGCGGACGCGGCGTTCGTGCCGTGAGCAGAAGCGGGGATCAGGCAGACGTTGCGCTGCTGGTCGCCGCGGGAGTGGTGGTAGCCGCGGATTGCCAGCAGGCCGGCCAGTTCACCCTGGGAGCCGGCGTTGGGCTGGATGGACACCTGGTCGTACCCGGTGATCTCGGCGAGGTCGGCTTCGAGCCCGGCAATGAGTTCGCGCCAGCCTTCGGTCTGGGAGTCCGGAGCGAACGGGTGGATGGAGGCGAACTCCGGCCAGGAGATGGCTTCCATTTCGGCCGTGGCGTTCAGCTTCATGGTGCACGAACCCAGCGGGATCATGGTGCGGTCCAGCGCCAGGTCACGGTCGGAGAGGCGGCGGATGTAGCGCAGCAGCTGGGTTTCGGAGCGGTGCGTGTTGAACACCGGGTGCTGCAGGTAGGTGGAGGTGCGCAGCACGGACTCCGGCAGCTCAAAGCCCTCGCCGGAAACAACCGGACCGGCGCCAAAGGCGACCGCCACCGCGGAGAGGACCTCCGGCGTCGTGGTTTCATCAACGGACACGCCAACCGTGTCCGCGTCGATGAGGCGCAGGTTGATGCCGCGGGCCTCGGCGGCCGTTATCACCTTGGCAGCCTTGCCGGGCACGCGGACGGTGAGGGTGTCGAAGAAGGACTCGGACACCAGTTCGCGGCCGGCACGCTTCAGCGTCGCTGCCAGGGCGCGGGTGTTGTTGTGGACGCTTTCGGCGATGGCCTTCAGGCCGTCAGGGCCGTGGTAGACGGCGTAGAAGGAGGAGACGATGGCCAGCAGTGCCTGCGCGGTGCAGATGTTGGACGTGGCCTTCTCGCGGCGGATGTGCTGCTCGCGGGTCTGCAGGGCCAGGCGGTAGGCCGGGACGCCGGCGTTGTCCTTGGACACGCCAACGATGCGGCCCGGCAGGGTGCGTTCCATGCCTTCGCGGACGGCCATATAGGCGGCGTGCGGTCCGCCAAAGAACAACGGCACGCCGAAACGCTGGGTGGAGCCGACGGCGATGTCCGCACCCTGCTCGCCGGGAGGGGTGATGAGGGTGAGGGCCAGGAGGTCGGCGGCGACCGTGACCAGTGCGCCGCGTTCCTTGGCCTCGGCGATCACACCGGAGTGGTCCCAGACCCGGCCGGAGACGCCGGGCTGCTGCAGGACTACGCCGTTGATGTCGCCCTCGGGCAGTCCGCCCGTGAGGTCCGCGACTTCAACCTCGAAGCCGAGGGCCTCGGCGCGGCCCAGCACGATGGCGATGGTCTGCGGGAGGAGGTCGGCGTCCAGGACGGTCTTGCCGTCCTTGGCAGTCTTGTTCTTGTTGGCGCGGCGCATCAAGAGCACGGCTTCGGCCACGGCGGTGGCCTCGTCGAGGAGGGAGGCGTTGGCCACCGGGAGCGCGGTGAGGTCCTGGACCATGGTCTGGAAGTTGAGCAGCGCCTCAAGCCGGCCCTGGGAAATCTCCGGCTGGTACGGGGTGTAGGCGGTGTACCAGGCGGGGGCTTCAAGGATGTTGCGGCGGATTACCGGCGGGGTCACAGTGTCGAAGTAGCCCTGGCCGATCATCTGCACGGCCATCTTGTTCTTGCCGGCCAGCTTGCGGAGCTCGGCGAGGACCTGGACTTCGCTGAGGGCGCCCTCAAGGGTGAGCGGCTTGTCCTGGCGGATGGAATCCGGAACCGCGCTGTCCACGAGGCCATCAAGGGTGTCGTAGCCGACGGCCTTGAGCATGGTGTCGATATCGGACTGGCGGCGCGCGCCGATATGGCGGTCAGCGAAGGTGGTTGGGGACGAGTGAACCGTCATGAGAGGAACTCCATAATTCAGGTGGCGCCTTAGCACCACGTTGATTCGGGTTCCTCCCCGCTCTGTATTGGACCTGAGAGTTTTGCGTTGCCCTGCTGTTCAGCGGGGCGCCACTTGCACCGTCGGTGAGCCCGGTTGCCCGGACTGCTTTCCAGAGTTGCCTTGCCGCGGCGGTACGTGGGCCTGAGAGATTCCTGGGGAGGATTTGCTCCTACGGCGCCTGCAGAACGTACCGGCAGGACTCTCCCGCCGCAGATCATAAGCATGTGCCACTGGTGGGTGACACGGCTCACAGAATATCGTGTTGCAGTGGCGGATGCAACTTGCCACCGCAAAAGACGGCATCACGACGGCGGGACGCGCCCGCATCATCCATCCCGCCAACCCGCAAGGCAGCGCCCGCAACGAAAGTCCGAGCAATATGACCCGCCCGTGAGCCTTGCCACAATCGGCATCCGGTTGCCACAAGCAAGCGTAAGGTTGACCATATGCATGCATATGCATGCATTTATCCATGAACGCAAAGGAGACGTCCCATGAAGGCATGGCAGTTCACCGGCACCAACAATCCACTCCAGCTCAACGAGGTCGCAGAGCCCGCCGCCGGTCCCGGCCAGGTGGTTGTCAACGTCAAGGCCGCCGGGGTGTGCCACTCCGATGTCACAGCGATTGACGACGCCGGATGGATGCCCCTCTTCCCGGAACTCCCCCGCACCATGGGCCACGAAAACGCGGGAGTAATTACCGAAGTGGGCGAAGGCATGGAGCACTGGAAGGTCGGCGACAGGGTCGGCCTCTCTCCCGTCATGGGCGATGGCGACGCAATCGGCTACGGAAAGTGGGACGGCGGCTTTGGCCCCAAGCTGCTTGCCACGGACGACAACCTGGTCAGGCTGCCGGATGAGGTTTCCTTTGAGCTTGGCGCCATGGCAACAGATGCCGGACTCACGGCATACCACGCCATCATGGCCGTCGGCGGAGCCAAGGCCGGGATGAAGGTTGGCGTGATCGGGCTCGGCGGCTTGGGCTACATCGGCGCCCGCGTCGCCGTACTGGCAGGTGCCGAGGTGTACGGCGCGGAAGTGAATCCCGAAACCCAAAAGCTGGCCGACGAGATCGGCCTTGCCGGAGTCGCCGCCTCCATCGACGCATTCAAGGACAAGGACCTCGACCTGATCGTGGACTACGCCGGTTTTGGCACCACGACCGCTGCGGCCCTTGAGACCCTCGCCGAATTTGGCACGCTGGTCCAGGTGGGCATGGGACGCCTCGAGGCGACCATCAACACCTACCCGCTGATCATCAAGCAACTGTCCATCAAGGGCTCCAAATCGGGCACCAAGGAGGACCTCGAGAACCTCTACGCCCTGATGAAGTCAGGCCAGCTGAATCCGCCGATGAACCTGATTACCCAGGCAAACATCCCCGGCGCCATCGACAAGCTGCGCAAGGGCGGCGTTGTTGGCCGCTTCATCGCCGTCTACGGGGGCTGACCCCCACGCGTAATCCGGGGACGGAGGCGGAGGGCACGTCCCGCCGCCTCCAGCTTTGCCCCGCAGGCTGGTGCCCTACCGGCTCTCGGCGCCGTTCCTCCTGCCGAGCCGGTATCCGGCCCAGAATGCGAGCAGCAGCAGGCCCACGACGGCGATGGCCAGGCCCGCCTGCGTCCCCGGGCTGAGGAACGCCATGCCGGTGCCGGAGAAGGGCTGGTTGCTCAGCGGCGCGTAGGCGAACCAGCCGATATAAGTGTTCCTTTTGAGCCAGGCCACCAGGCATCCCACCAGCAGGACGAGGAGCCCCGCGATCGGCAGGACCACACCCGGGATCCGGGCCGGTTTCCGTGGCTGCTGTTCTCCAGATGTGCTGTTGTCCCCCATGCAGGCGAGTCTAGCCGGGCTGCCGGCCGCGTCCCGCCGTCGGGCGCTCCCCCGGGACCGCCCTCCCCCGAGGCCAGGGAATGAACCCATCCTCGGGGAACAAGCCGGACGGGCGCGGCGTTGGGATACCTACGACACGTCCGCCGCCAGCTGCGCGGCACCCAACAGAACGGAACCCCCATGGTCAGGGCTATCTGGAACGGAAAAGTCATAGCCGAATCCACGGACACCGTGGTGGTGGAGGGCAATCACTACTTCCCCCGCGACGCCGTCAACGCCGGCTACTTGAGGGACAGTGACCTGTATTCCGTCTGCCCCTGGAAAGGCCGGGCCAGCTACCACACGCTGGAAGTGGACGGGAAGGTCAACGTGGATGCGGCCTGGTTCTACCCTGAGCCAAAGCCCCGCGCCAAGCAGATCGAGGACCGGATCGCGTTCTGGCGCGGTGTCACCATCGAGGGCTAGCAGGCCTTCCCCTCACGCGGGAGCCGCCTGGGGCAAGAGGACGACGGCGGGACCTCCCGCCGTCGTCCGCTTCCGTTTGAGGGGTCCCGGATGGGTCTACCGGCTGGTGGTGGCCCGGGGGTAACGTGACGATCAGGCTGACACCCGTTCGAGGAGGAACCCGGCATGGAAGTCATCACGATCGAAACGCCGCAGCTGGGCGACCGCACCTACCTGGTGCATGACGGCGCGGTGGGAGTGGTCATCGATCCCCAGCGGGACACGGACAGGGTGGAAAAGGCCGTCTCGGACGCAGGTGTGCGGATCACGCACGTGGCCGAGACCCACATCCACAACGACTACGTCACCGGCGGGCTCCAGCTGGCCCAGGACCACAACGCCGACTACCTGGTCAACGCCGCGGACGATGTCCCGTACAGCCGCCAGCCGATCTCCGACGGGGAAACGGTGCAAGTGGGACGGATGGTCCTCAAGGCCGTGGCCACGCCGGGGCACACCCACCACCACCTCTCCTACATCGTGACGGACGGTGACCAGCAGGCAGTGTTCTCGGGCGGCAGCCTGCTCTACGGCTCGGTGGGCCGCACCGACCTGGTCAGCGAGGAAGACACCGTGCCGCTCACCCACCACCAGTACAGGTCGGTCCGGCGGCTGGTGGATGAAGCGGGTGGGGACGCCGGGCTCTACCCCACCCACGGTTTCGGTTCCTTCTGCTCCTCGGGCCCGGCCAGCGGGGCGGAATCCTCCACCATCGGCGAGCAGCTGCAGGAAAACCATGCCCTGACGGACCCGGACGAGGACCATTTTGTCCGTGAGCTGATCCACAACCTCACGGCCTATCCGTCCTATTACGCCCATATGGCCCCCATCAACATGGCCGGCCCCACCGCGCCGGACCTGGACCTGCCCGACTCGCTGGACCAGGACGAGCTGGCGTCCCGGCTGGAGCGGGGCGAGTGGGTGGTGGACCTGAGGAACCGGGTGGCCTTCGCCAACACCCACCTGAGCGGCAGCCTCAGCTTCGAATACGGCGACGGCACCCAGTTCACCGCCTTCCTGGGCTGGGTCCTGCCCTGGGACGAACAGCTGACGCTGGTGGGTGAACGCCAGGACGTGGAGAACGCCATCCGGGACCTGTCCCGCATCGGCGTCGACAACCCGGACGCGGCCATCGGCGCCGGCCCAGCGGACCTCGCGCCCCGGGCGGCAACCTCCTCGTATGACAGCGTCGGCTGGCAAGAGGTGCTGCAGAAGCCCAAGGATGATCCCATCCTCGATGTCCGCCGCACCGACGAGTTCAACGAGTCACACATCCAGGATGCGGTGAACATCCCGCTCCACGAGCTGCTCCGGCGCATGGACGAGGTACCCGCCGGCCGGCTGTGGGTGCACTGCGGCTCCGGCTACCGCTCCGCCGTGGCCGCCAGTCTCCTGCAGCGGACCGGCCGCGACGTGGTCCACATCGACGCCAGCTTCGGCGACGTGAAGAAGGCCGGCTTCACGCTGGCGTGAGCCAGCAATGGTGAACGGACGACGGCGGCACGTCCCGCCGTCGTCCGCTTGCGTTGTGCCCTGACTAAAGGGTTGCCGCCTACAGGGTTGCGGCTTCCTCCTCCGCCAGCCTGATCATGCGGAGTTCATCCTCCACAGCGCGGGACGGCCAGTAGTCCTTGGCCAGCTCGCTGGCCCGGACCCGGTCCGCTTCCGGGAAGAGCTTGCCGAGCAGCCCCGCCGCCTGCATCAGGGCGATCAGCGCTATGGTCCTGGCCTCGGGCGCCGTGGTTCCGGGCTTCGTAGTCCCGGGCTTCGCGGCCTCCGGCCCGGCGGCTTCCGGCCCTGTGCCAGCAGCTGCGCCCTCAGCTCCCCCGCCCTCAGCCGCGCCGGTATCCGGCGGCTGCAGGTTGGACGGCGCAGCCCTGAGTGCTGTCCGGATCTTTTCCAGCAGCGCGGCCTCGGGGGCATGGTCCTTTTCCGGATACCGCGCGGCCCGGAAACGGCCCAGGTGCTTCTCGCCGACGTGTTCCACGATGCCCGCCGACGCCATCTGCTCGTAGATGCGCTGCGTCTGGGCACGGCCTTCCAGCATGGAGACCCAGCGCCTGGCGCTGTGCGGCCGCGACTTGCCGCGGATGAGCTCCAGCTCGTGCTGGAGCTCCGTGTCAGGTGTGGCACCCGTAGCCCGGACATGCTTGCCCTGCAGCTCGATGGCACCGACCAGGTCCAGCTCGGCCAGGATTGCCCCTGCCACCGTGGTCCTGAGTGCGAACACCGGAACTTCGGGTTTGCCGTCTTTGTCATCGGTGGCCAGGAGGAGGAAGGCCTGGGGAAGGCTCAGTTCAACCGCTTGGGGTGTTTCCGCGTTCATGGCACCATGGTGCGCCCGCACAGCGGCACCCGCTACGGCCAAAGTACCTGTTTCCCCCACGGACGCAGGTTTAAGCTGGTATCACAACGTCCCTTCCAGCGCCGCGGAGGCCGCCATGGACACCGAAACCGCCGAGGTGGTTGGCCATGACGTCACCACCATTACCTGCGTCTGCGGGAACACCGTCAGCAAGGACGGTCTGATCCAGGCCAACGCGCAGGGCATCCCCGTCCACTCAGGAGATTCCCCTGCCCCGCCGGAGCTGGCGGAGTGGCCCGCGGACGAGGACCTTTACACCCTCTGCCCCTCCTGCGGCCGCGTCTACCGTGACGCCGTCATCGAGGAAACAGGAACCGCGCCCGTCGCTTTCCGGGTCGACGTGAAGGAGGCACCCATTGCGGAGGCCATCCGGGTCCACTGGAACCTAAGCACCTAAGCCAAGGGGGAAGCGGACGACGGCGGAACCTCCCGCCGTCGTCCGCTTGCGTGTCGCACCCGGAGGGGGTGCCCGCGCCCCGCGATGCTGGCACACTAAGCCAATGAACGAGGCACTCTCTCCCTCCCGCAGGCCCGGCATCCGGGCCGCGATGTTTGTTGATTTCGACAACGTGTTCACCGGCCTGCAGGCCCTGGACCCGCTGGCGGCGAAGCGGTTTGCCGAGGACCCCAAGCATTGGGCGGATGCGTTGTCAGCCGGCGGGTCCGGGGAGGGTGCCCGCCGCTTCCTGATCCGCAACTGCTACCTGAACCCGATGGTGTACTCGAAGTACCGGACCTACTGGACCCGCGCCGGTTTCCGGGTGATCGACTGCCCGTCGCTGACGCAACGGGGCAAGAGCAGCACGGACATCAACCTGGTGCTGGACGCGATGGACGCGCTGTCCGGCAGCGGCGGGATCGAGGAGTTCTTCATCGCCTCGGCCGATGCCGACTTCACGTCCCTGATCCAGCGGTTCCGTGCCGCAGACCGGATGACCACCGTAATCGCTGCCGGCGCCGTGGCCTTCGCCTACCGGGAGATGGCGGACCATGTGGTGGAGTCGCACGACTTCGTGGCGATCCTCCACGGCACCACCGCCGAACCCATCCACGCCGTGGCGTCCCCGAAGCTGCCGCAGGCCCCTGCCGCTGCCAAGGCAAAAACCAAAGCCAGCTCCCCCGCCGTCCGCGAAGTGCTGGATTTTGTCCGCTCCGCGCCTGGGCCGGTGGTGGGGGCCATGGTGGCGCACCGGGCGCTTACGGCGGAACCTTCCTTGAAGACGGACTGGGGCGGGTTCGGAAAGTTCGGAACGTGGGTTTCCCAGATCGCCAAGGACGTGGAATATTCGGCCGCGCAGGGCGGCTGGGTGTGGGACGCCAAGCGGTTCTCCAGCGAGGATCTTCCGCTGCCTGCGGACCTCCAGCCGCGCGTGGAGGAGCAGGTCACGCGGGTGACGGATGTGCCTGCACTTTCCGCCGCGCAATTCCGGCAGATCTTCACGGCCATGGCAGCCCGGCTCCGGGACCAGCCGGCGCTCAACCGTACCGAACTCTCCCGGCAGGTGCGGGACGACTGCGTCAGCGCCGGCCAGCCGGTCTCCCGCAACGCGGTCAGTTTCGTCCTGCAGGGGCTCGCCTACGCCAATTTCCAGTTCAATGACAAGGCGACCGCGGCGGAACTGGCGGCGGCGTGGACGGCCAACGTGGAGGAACTCTGCCGGGTGGCCCTGCTGGAGTTCGACACCGGCGAAAAGGCCGCGGTGCGGCGCTGGGCGAGCGGCGGGCTGCTGGAGAACGGACACGCTTAAACGGACGACGGCGGGTGTGGCGCCGGGTGGGCTGGGCGCCGGGTGTGTCGGGTACCGCGTGTGTCGGGTACCGCGTGTGTTGAGTACAGGGACGTTCGGCTCTGGGGCCGTCCCCCTCGTGTTGAAAGACTGGCTTGCATGAAGTTCCTCCACAACCCGCCGCGCTTCCTGTTCTTCACCGGCAAAGGCGGGGTGGGCAAGACCTCCGTGGCGTGCGCGTCGGCGCTCTCGCTTGCCCGGGCCGGCCGGAAGGTGCTGCTGGTCAGCACCGACCCCGCGTCCAACATCGGTCAGGTCTTCGGCCTGGCCGTTGGAAACACCGTCACCGCAATTCCGGAAGTGCCGGGCCTCTCTGCCCTGGAAATCGACCCGGAACAGGCAGCGGAGGCTTACCGGGAGCGGATCCTCGCCCCCGTCCGGGGAGTCCTGCCGGAGACCGAACTGGCCGGCGTTGCGGAGAGCCTCTCGGGTTCCTGCACCACGGAGGTGGCCTCCTTCGACGAGTTCACCAGTCTCCTCGGGGACGATGCGGCCTATGCGGAGTACAGCCACATCATCTTTGATACGGCCCCGACGGGCCACACCATCCGCCTGCTGCAGCTGCCCGGCTCATGGACGGATTTCCTTGCCACGGGCGCGGGGGAACCGTCCTGCCTGGGTCCGCTGTCCGGGCTGGACAAGCACAAGGAGGTGTATGCCAGGGCGGTTGAGGCACTCGCCGATCCCCTGCGCACCCGCCTTGTGCTGGTGACCCGGGCGCAGCCGTCGTCCCTGAAGGAGGTGGAGCGGACCTACCTTGAGCTCAACCAGATCGGCATCCGCGGCGGGTACCTGGTGGTAAACGGCGTCCTGCCCGAGGCCGCCGGCGAGGAGGAGCTGGCGAAGGCCTTGCGTGCCCGGGAAGCCGCGGCCATGGCGGCCATTCCCGGGGTGGTCGCGGAGCTCCCCCGCGACGTCCTCGAGCTCAAACCCGGCAACATGGTGGGTATTCCGGCGCTCGAATCCCTGGTTGCTCCCACGGCGGGCGCGGATGCTGAGGAGGGCCCGTCGTCGGCCATTGACATCGAGGACGCACCGCTCGCTGCGCTGGTGGACGGCATTGAGGCCGACGGACACGGGCTGGTGATGTGCATGGGCAAGGGCGGCGTGGGCAAGACGACGGTGGCTGCGGCCATTGCGGTTGCCTTGGCCAGGAGGGGTCACGCGGTCCACCTCACCACCACCGATCCGGCGGCGCACCTTTCCGAAACGCTGCACGGTTCTGTCGCGGGGCTGACCGTCTCCCGCATCGATCCTGCGGCGGCCATCCAGGAATACCGTGCCCACGTGATGGACACCAAGGGCCGGAGCCTGGACGACGAAGGCCGGGCGGCGCTGGCGGAGGACCTGATGTCGCCCTGCACGGACGAGGTTGCGGTGTTCCGGCAGTTCTCCCGGGTTGTCCAGGAGTCCCGGCGGCATTTCGTGGTGATGGACACCGCACCCACCGGGCATACGCTGCTGCTGCTGGATGCCACGGGTTCGTACCACCGGGAGATTTCCCGGCAGGTGGGGGACTCGATGGGATTCGTGACGCCGCTGATGCGCCTCCAGGATCCGGTGGGAACAAAGGTCATCCTGGTGACGCTGGCCGAGACCACGCCCGTGCTGGAAGCGGAGGAACTCAAGGCCGACCTAGAACGGGCCGGGATCCATCCCTGGGCCTGGGTCATCAACAACTCCATCGCCGCCGCCCACCCGCGCTCGCCGTTCCTCCGGGCCCGCGCCGTCCATGAGGCGGACCAGATCACCAAGGTGCGGGCGTTGGAGGAGCGGGTTGCCCTCATTCCCCTGCTGCCGGAAGAGCCCATTGGCGAGGCGAAACTGACGTCGCTGACGGCTTTCACCAGCGAGCGCGTATAGCAAAAGGTGGGAAAGGACGACGGCGGGACCTCCCGCCGTCGCGCCTTGCCTCCTGCAACGTTTACGCAGCCAGCGGCATGTCGAACAGTTGCTCAGCGAGGCTGATGAGGTGGTGGGGCGCGTCCGTCTCTTCGCCCGGGTCCACGTAGCCCAGGAAGAGCGCCGTTCCGTGGATGGTGTCATCCGGCTCGACGCCGGCTTCGCGGATGAGGACTTCCGCCCGCAGGTTGGGAAAGGACCGGCTTCCGTCATTGTTCAGGTAGGCGCGCCAGCCGCGGCCGGCGATGTATCCGATGTTTCCGGCAGCCACTCGCTGGAGTGCTGTGGCGTCCAGAACCAGGGGTCTGAGGTGCACCGGGTGGGCCAGGCGGGCCGGAACCACCAGGGCGTTGCAGGAGAAGTTCATGGCGTGTCCTTGGAACTGAGCACGGGGGGTGCAGACGGGTGGAGCGCGGGCAGCCGGGCGGGCTAGGAGTTCCGTTCCCGGCTGCCCGCGGGCTTGTCAGCGCTGGTTCTTGCGCGGCTTTGCGAAATTCAGTTCGCTGTTCTCGTTTTTAGCCCTTTTATCGGCACGCTTTTCGAGAATTGTCTTGCCGGCCTTTTTTACTGCGCCGCTTTTGGGGGATTTTCCGGACATCGGAATCACGCCTTTCTGTGCTTTGCGTTACCCAGTACCATACCTACTTTTATTTTTTTCGCCAGTCCTTCGCAAACCGCGCGTTTCCGGGCGTCATCGCGCTCACCGCTGCGCGCCGAGCCGCACCAAAATTTTGTGCCACTTTTCCAACAATGAGCCTTGCCCCCGCAGTTTCACGTCCTCTGGAATTCCCAAATAAAACCGCAGTCCCACTCCAGGCTAAACGTGACTGCAGGCATCATGCAGACAGGAATTTTCCTGCGGAGGATTAAAAAAAGGGAGATGGGCCGGAATCATCCACGGGGGTTTGTTGGAGTGAAACGCCCTGGGCGCGGAGGTAGCATGCCCACATGAGCACCCGGGATACTCCTGCACAGATCGGTGACCTACCCCCGATCGGACGCCCAGCAAACAGCGCCCTGCTCGCGGCCGGCGTCAGCTCGCTGGTCCAGGTGGCCGCCTGCAGTCGCAGCGAATTACTCGCTATGCACGGGGTCGGTCCGAAAGCGGTCCGCATTCTGGAGGCTGCACTTGAGGCTCAAGGGCTGCGGTTAGCCGGCTGTCCCCCAACAGGGAAGCGATCAGTCCAACTGGGACAGGAGTAGCGGCGCAAAACGACCATGCTCTGCAACGCTCCAACCCACCTGTGGCGGGGGCTGGAACCAGCCATTAGGCTGAGCAAACCTATCTCAGGGATGGGTTTGGGGGCACAAGGGGGCAGCCGGTGGTACCGGATTTCGGCAAGAAGGGTTTTCCAGGCACGTTTGTTGGTGGACGGAACATCCCGGGCGTCCGGCGTTCGCCGAGCGGGCGCATCCCCCAGTGGGCGATCGATGAGGCCCTCGGGAAGCTGCAGGATCCCGAGCCCTGGCGTACAGTCACTGCACCAAAGGCAGGGAAAAGACGCGGCTACCGCAGGATCAAACAAGCAGGGACCCGCAAGTGGAGGTCGCGGTCAGCAACGGTCCTGGGCCTCGCGCTCGTCATCGGGCTTTACTTCACTCCCACACTTTTCGACCGGTTTGTCCTGTCCGCTGCACTGCCCCACCTGCCCGGATCAGATGTGCCTCCACCGGGGATCGAAGCTGCTTCGTCTCCGCTCGGCGTCCCGCCTGCCACCACCGGGTCTACCGCGTTCGTCCTGCAGGAGTCTCCTGACCCTGACCAACCATTTGTGGCCTACGACCCGTGCCGCCCGGTCCATTACGTGGTCCGCCCGGATTTGGCACCACCGGGTACGGAGCAGCTCATCCGGGAGTCCGTAGCCGCGGTTTCTGCTGCTACCGGACTGCAGTTTGTCTACGACGGGCCTACCTCCGAGGCGCCGTCATTAGACCGCGAGGCTTACCAGCCTGACCGGTACGGCAAGAAGTGGGCGCCGATCCTGGTTGCGTGGTCCACACCTGGGGAAGCGCCGGAACTGGAAGGGAGGGTTGCGGGGACCGGCGGCAGTTCGTCGATCCAGGTGCCAGGCGAGCCCTATGTGTACGTCAGCGGCCAGGTCCTCCTCGACGCACCGGGCCTCGCGGAAACGCTTGCCTATCCCGACGGGCAGGCCCTGGTTCGGGCTGTCATCATGCATGAGCTGGCGCATGTCGTCGGGCTGGACCACG
The DNA here is from genome assembly GCF_046097905.1 of Pseudarthrobacter sp. NKDBFgelt. Taxonomy (NCBI): domain Bacteria; kingdom Bacillati; phylum Actinomycetota; class Actinomycetes; order Micrococcales; family Micrococcaceae; genus Pseudarthrobacter; species Pseudarthrobacter sp. NKDBFgelt. Next base: position 16,842 of record NZ_JBJURL010000042.1, read on the forward strand.
TCAACGACCCCACCCAGCTGATGTACGAATAGAACAGCGGGCAGCTGGACTTCGGCGCCGGCGACCGCGCCGGCCTGGCATTGTTGGGGACCGGCGAGTGCGTCCCGCGGATCTGACAGCGGGCTGATCCGCCGGTCCCCCACAGGTTTTAGCGGGCGGTTGGCGCCGGCTTCTCCTCAACCGCTCTCCCACTAAGTGGTGCAGCTGCTCGGCGTGGCCGCGCGGGGCGTGAGCCTTGTCTTCACCGTTTTCGTAGGCGTTCTCGGCGTGGAGGCTGATGTCGAGTCCCTTCGCCTCCACCGGCGCCGCAACCCGGATGCCCATGGTCAGGTCAAGGACCTTTGCGATCACCCACGTGACCGTGAAGGTGTAGGCGAAGACTGCCAGGATGGCCAGGGCCTGGCGGCCGAGGAGCTCGAAGCCACCTCCGTAGAACAGCCCCGTCGCGCCGCTGGGTGCCTCCGGTGTGGCGAGGATGCCGATCAGGAGGCCGCCCACCACGCCGCCAATCAAGTGCAGTGCCGTGACGTCGAGGGCGTCGTCGAAGCCGAGCTTGTACTTGAGTGCAACGGCGAAATAGCAGACTGCGCCGGCGGCTCCGCCGATGGCCAGGGCAGCGAGCGGGGTGACGGCACCGCACGACGGCGTGATGGCCACGAGGGCGGCGATAGCGCCTGAGGAGGCGCCGAGGGTGGTGGGGTGGCCGTCCCGGATCTTCTCTACGAGGAGCCAGACGACGACGCCCGCGCAGGTGGCGGCGACAGTGTTGAAGACTGCCACGGCGGCATTGTTGTCCGCAGCGCCCAGCCCGCTGCCGTCGAATCCAATCCATCCCGTGAAGAGGAGCCCGACGCCCAGGAGGGTCAGAGGCAGGCTGTGGGCCTTGGGCTGCACGGGCCACGTGCGGCGCTTGCCGAGCACAAGAGCCAGGGCCAGCGCGGCCACACCTGAGTTCACGTGGATGGCCGTGCTCCCGGCGTAGTCAATGGCGCCCAAAGTGTTGGCGATCCAGCCGCCCCGGACCGAGCCGTCCGCCGAGTCGAACGCGAACACCCAGTGCGCCACCGGGAAATAGACCAGGCTCGCCCAGATCCCGGCGAAAGCCAGCCAGGCGCCAAACTTCATCCGGTCTGCCGCCGCACCTGCCACGATGCCGGCTGTCAGCCCCGCGAACATCAGGTGCAGAGCCGCCAGGGCGAGAGGCGGCAGGGCGGCGTCGTCAGGGGCGGTCAGAAGCTGGCCCAGCCCGGCGAACTCCAGCGGGTTGCCCAGCAGGCCCAGCCCGCCGATGGAATTGCCGAAGACGGCGGAGTAGCCGAAGGCGATCCAGAGAACGCCCACGACGCAGAAGGAGCCGAACACCATGAGCATCATGTTCATGGCAGTCTTGCGGCTGACCATTCCGCCGTAGAAGAGCGCCAGGCCGGGCAACATCAACGCGACTGCAATGACGGCGGTGAGCACCCACGCCGTGTTGCCCGCGAAAGTGGCAGTGTCCATACGAATCTCCAAGGGCTAGGTGACGGGCACGCCGCCCGGGGAGCGGGGCGCCAGCGTTTCGATACGCTATCTAAATTCTTGGAGCCGACGTTTTCGATGCCATATCGAATTCGTTTCGGATGGATTAACTTTCGGCAGAAGGGTTCCACCCGGCAGTAAGATCCGCAGCCTCCGCCCGGACAGCGGCCAACTTGCCAGGGGCCGCCAGCAGCCGGGCGAGGGTGGTGTCTGCGCTGAGCCCGGAGACCTGTTCCGCGGAATACGAGCGCAGGCCCGGCAATGGCTGGCGATAGTGCCGCTGGAGGCCCTCGTTCAGACCCAGCGCAGCCGTGGCGGCATCTTCGGACTCAACAGCCTGGAACTCGCCCGACTCGACACCCTGCCGGACAATTGATGCCGTCAGCCCGTGCAGCGCGGCGTAGTCGTCAAAGAATGCGCCGAAGTTCTGGGGCTGGGACCGCGCCACCCGCTCGAACTCGTAGAAGTCCAGGGGCGCCGAGCACAACTGCATGGCATCGGCGTGCAGGACGGCATACAGCCGGGGTGCGGCCGGACCGGACTGCCCCTCCAGCGACGCAGCCAGGGCCAGGGAGCTGCGGTTTTCCTCGAGCAGGGCCTGGAGGATGTGCTCCTTGCGGGCAAACCAGTAGTAGAGCGAGGACTGCCGCAGCCCGGCACTGCGGGCAATTTCACTCATGGTGGTTTCTGCGTACCCTTTTGCCACGAACAGCGCGGTGGCCTCACGGATGATGTCCTGCCGCGGGGAACCCGTGGGGGCGCCGCTCAGCCGCGGCCGGCCTGCAGCCGATGGTGCAGCATCCTTTGTCATCTCATACCTCTGCTCCCGCTTTTCCTGAACCTACCCCAGAGCCTATCTGCGAATGATTTACGGGCGTGAAACAATTTCGACACTCTATCGAAATTGCCGGTGGACAGACTTTCAATAACTTATCGAAAAGGCGTCGGCCAGGATGCCGAAGCGAACGAACAAGGAGACACCATGAGTGTGGAAACAGCACAGGCCGCAGTTGAGACAGTGCAGCAGAAGCTCCGGGAAGCTGGGGTCAAATACGCAATGTCGAGCTTCGTCGACCTGCACGGCAACATCAAGACGAAGTTCGTTCCGCTCTCGCACCTGCCGCAGATGGCCGCCGGCTCGGAACTGTTCACCGGCGCCGCCCTGGATGGCCTCCCCCAGGACATCAGCGACGAGGAACTCTCGGCCATTCCCGACCTGGACAGCGCCGTACAGCTGCCCTGGCGCAAGGAGGTGGCCTACTTCGCCAGCGACCTTTACACCGAGGGCAAGCCCTTCGAGGCGGCTTCACGGAACATCCTGAAGCGGCAGCTTGAAGCCGCCAAGGAGCTGGGATTCACCTTCAACCTGGGTATCGAGACCGAGTTCTTCGTCCTGAAGGACACCCCCGGGGGCCCTGTTGAGGTCAGCGACCGGGACAACCTCAGCAAGCCCTGCTACACCGCCCCGGCCGCGCTGGACAACTTCGACTGGCTCACCGAGATGGTCGAGGCAATGAACGACATGGGCTGGGGCGTCTACTCCTTCGACCACGAGGACGCCCAGGGACAGTTCGAGATCGACTTCAAGTACTCGGACGCCCTCACGATGGCAGACCGGGCAGTGTTCTTCCGGCTCATGGCCAACGAGATGGTCCGCAAGCACGGGTACTTCGCCACGTTCATGCCGAAGCCCTTCGCCGACCGGAGCGGCTCCGGCGCCCACTTCAACATGTCCCTTGCCGACGCGGAAACCGGCGTCAACCTTTTCGAGACCGACGACGACCCCCGCGGCTGCGGCATCTCGGAACTCGGCTACAAGTTCATCGCCGGCGTCCTGAAGCACGCACCCGCCATCTGCGCCGTCATCGCCCCCACCGTCAACAGCTACAAGCGCCTGGTCCGCAAGGGCAGCATGTCCGGCTCCACCTGGGCGCCTGTGTTCGTCAGCTATGGCAACAACAACCGCACCAACATGATCCGCGTGCCCCTGGCGGGCGGCCGGGTGGAGTGCCGCGCAGCGGACATCAGCTGCAACCCCTATCTCGGTGCTGCCATCATCCTCGCGGCAGGGCTGGAAGGCATCCGCGAGAACCTCGATCCCGGGGCGCCGCACACCGAGAACATGTACAACTACACGGAAGCAGAGATCCTGAAGAACGGCCTGGGCCTGCTCCCCCGGAGCCTTGGCGAGGCCGTCGAGGAGTTTGCGGCGGACAGCCTGTCCCGCGATGTGTTCGGCGAGTCGATGTACAACGCCTACATCGATTACAAGGGGCAGGAGTGGGACGAATACCAGGCCCACGTCTCCGAATGGGAGACCAAGCGGTACCTGAAGTTCTTCTAAGGGGTCCCGTGCACCAGGAATTCGCACTCGGCAGGTTCGGGCTGGTCTCCGGCCCGGACCTGCCGGACGCCAAGCTCGCCTATAAGACCTACGGGGAACTCAACGAGGCACGGGACAATTGCGTACTCCTCCCCTCTTACTACACCGGCACTCACGCAAGCTACGAACCCTGGATCGGCCCGGGCAGGATCCTGGACCCGGAGCGCTGGTTCATCGTCGCCGTCAACATGTTCGGCAACGGCCTGTCCACCTCCCCCTCTTACGCCTCCCCCGGGACCAGGGGTGCGGCTTTTCCGGATGTCGACATCGCGGACAACGTCATTGCGCAGCATCGCCTGCTCACCGCCCTCGGAGTCCGACACATCCGCATGGTCGCCGGCTGGTCCATGGGCGCCCTGCAGGCGTACGAATGGGCTGTCCGCTTCCCGGAGATGGTCTCCGCCATCCTTCCGGTTGCCGGGGCAGCCCGTTGTTCACCGCACAACTTTGTCTTCCTTGAGGGCGTGAGAGCTGCGCTGACCACTGACCAGGCGTACGACGGCGGCAGGTACAGTTCCCCGCCTGTCAGCGGACTGCGGGCGTTTGGGACGGTGTATGCCGGCTGGGCGTACTCCCAGGAGTTCTTCCGGAACGGCACTTACCGGGAGCTCGGCTACAGCGACGTTGGCCACGTGCTCGACGATTGGGCAGACGATCACGAGCACATGGATGCCAACAACCTGCTGACCGTGCTGGGCGCATGGCAGCGGGCCGACGTAGGGTCGCCAGCACGCGGTGGGTTCGAGGCGGCACTGGGGCGGATCCGGGCGCGCTGCATCGTTATGCCCAGCACCTCCGACCTCTATTTCCCCGAAGCGGACAGCAGGATCGAAGCCGATTTGATCCCCGGAGCCGAATTCCGCCCGCTCCAATCCAACCTTGGGCACATCGCCGGACGGCCCGGAATCCGCGGGGCGGAAACGGATCAGATCGGCGATGCCATGCGACAGCTTCTTGATGGCTGACGAAATGCCAGAACTACTACCCGTGGGCGAAGAACTCCGTAAGCTGGAAAATCAGCGTCCGGGGCGCCCTGTCCAGCGCACCGTGATCCGCTCCAGGCACCGCCGTGCAGCGGCCGTCGAACAACTGGGCGGAGAGGGCCTGGGCTATCACCGAACAGAAATCGTCGCTGTCGGAACCGAAGAGCACAAGCACGGGACGGGAATGCCGGCGTAGCGCTCTGCAGGAAGCCGGTGGCCGTCCAGCAGGGCGAGTTCCTTCACCGCACTGTGCACTGTGCCTTTCCACGCGCGGCCCTTGCGCGTGGAAATCGCCAAGGCATGGACCACCGCATGGAAGGCAGGGTCCGGAAGCGGGCTCTTGCTGAGTTTGACGGCCGGCGTCGGATGTTTCCACTGTGTGCTGTCGCATGACTGGCTGCGACGGCGCGAGGCACCCGCCGTCGTCCGCTTTCTGTTGTTAGAGCTGCCCGGCGGGGCCGCTGTCCTTGACTTCGCCACGCCAGCCGCCGGTTTCGGACCCCCGCGATTCGATGAAGTCCTTGAACTTCCGCATGTCGGCTCTGACCTGCATCTCGTCGATCTTCAGCGCCGCACCTGCCTTTTCAGTGACGGTTTCCGGTGCCCATTCGAAGTGGACTTTGACCTTCGTGTGGTTGGCATCCAGCGGCGTGAACCTGATGATGCCGGCATGGGACTTGCCGTCGGTGCTGCGCCAGGCGATCCGGTCGTCAGGCTCCTGGTCAACTATTTCGGTATCAAACTCCCGCTGTATGCCACCAACCTTGGTGACCCAGTGGTTGGTGGCGTCAGTCAGTTGGGTTACGGATTCCACACCGGACATGAACTGCGGAAAGGATTCGAACTGGGTCCACTGGTTGTATGCGGTCCGCACCGGTACTGCTACTTCAACGGTCGCTTCTACGTGTTCCATCTGCTGCCTCCTCATGACGGACGGCCGCAACAGCGGACCGGCAGAACTTGCCCTCCTGCCGGTCAGGCAGCCTCCACCTTTGCACGATAAATCCGGCGGATGCCTGTGTCCAGACCCTCGCAATTCCCCGGCGGACGACGGCGGGAGTCACCCGCCGTCGTCCGCTTGCGTTTACTGCCTACGAGCTGAAGGGGACCTTTTCCCAGCTCAGGACGTCCGCGCCGGCGTCGCTGTTGCCCGCGACGGAGAAGCGCACATAGTTCGTGGCGTTGGCGGAACCGTCAACAGTGATGCGCTGCAGGTTGTCCGCGGCAGTCTGACCATAGACCTCCAGCCAGGGTGAGCCGGCGGCGAGCGGCTGGTTCTCGGCGAAAACGTGGCTGTCGCCGTTGATCAGGTACACCGGCGCATCGAAGCTGTTGGTCTCCTCGATGATGGCCGCCACGATCTCGCGGAACCCGGACATGATCTCCGGGTCCACGGTGGCCGCGGCGAGCAGTGAGGGGTCGAACATGTCGGCCTGCGTCATAAGCACCACGGCGCGGTCGTTGCGGCGCTCGGCATCGGCGAACGTGCCGCGTATCTGGTCCAGTGCGGCGTCCGTCCGGGCGTCCACTTCGGCGAGTTGCTCCGGCGTGGCCGTGGTTTCGCCGAGGCCGGTCCATGGCTGCAGGGAGTTATTGCTGCCCTGGATGTTCAACACGGAGAAGGCCACCCGGTTCTGGGTGAAGCGGACGTTTTCGGGCAGCCCACGCTCCTCCTGGGTCTTGACCGGCATGGTGGCGCCCAGTGTCTTACCGGGCTGGTCGAAGAAAATTCCGCGCAGCGTGTCCAGCCGCTCCAGCGGGTTGTAGGCGCCGTTGTTGGTGCGGTGGCAGTCCACCCACTCGTTGTCGCCCGGGGTGAAGACCAGCGGGTGTGTGAACGTGTCGAACTGGGTGCGGATGGTGCTGAAGTACTCGTCCGAGCAGACCGAGGAGCCGTTCTTGATGTCGCCAACGTGGGTGACAAACTTCAGGTCCTTATCGGCGTTGATGTCCTGGATGCGGGCGGGGAACTTGGCGACTTCGGCATCGCCGTAGGGGATGTCGCCGATGACGCCGAAGGTGAACGCCTCGCCGTTGGAGGAGTTGCCCACCGCGTGGGCGGGCTGGGATGCAAGGAGGCCGAGCGCCAGGACGGCTGCCGCCGTCGTCGTTTTCAAGGTCTTTGAAGGCATGGGTGTGTTCCTGATTCTGCTGGGAGCGGATGATGACGTGGCTTAGGCCGTGCGGGCGGTGAGGAACTGCTGCAGACCCTTGAGGTCGTCGGTGTTGATGTGGTCCACGCCGGCGCCGGCGAGTTCGGTCCAGATGGCCTCCCGTGCTGCGCCGGGCTGGTCCGGGGTGGCCCAGAAGCGGACGCGGTAGCCGCTGGTGTGCGCCTCGGCAACATAGGCGTGGAGCTTGGCGCGCTCGGCTTCCGGCATGGGGCCGACGCCCTGCCAGGTGAAGAGCTTGGTCCAGTTGTCGCTGACCAGCGGCATCAGGCCGGCGGGCTTGCCGGTGGTGAGATCGGCGGAACGGCCGTCGTAGAAGCTGAACCGCTTCTCCTGTGCCTGCATCGTGGCCAACGGGCGGTTGCCGCTGATGACCGCGGTGACGGGTCCTGTCTTGGTGGTGCCGTTGGTGTAGCGGCTCATGATGTCGCGGTGCTCGGCGAGTTCCTGCTCGATGGCGGCGTAGGTGGCTTCGCCGTCGCTCTTGATGTCGATCAGGAGCTGCAGGCTGCCGACCCAGTGCGGGTAAACGCTGTGGCCGGGCTGGCTGCGGACCAGGTCCTGGAGCGGGTCAAGGTAGAGGCTTTCGAGCGTGACGCCGGGCTGGACGTCCTCCAGGTCGTGGGCCACCAGCAGCTCGCCGTCCACCAGCCACACGTCCGCTTCGACGCTGGTGAAGCCGTGCTCGAGCGCGTCCAACAGGGGACGTTCATGCTCGTAGTCGTTGTGCGCATGGGCCTGGGCGAGGGGCTGGCCCACGACGACGGGAGCCTGCTTGGCTGCCTCGGCTTGGGCCGGGGCTGCCGCTGTTCCCGCCAGGGAGGCGAGGACAACGACGGCGGCGAGGGTGCTTTTCACGAACACGGAGTACTCCTACGTACAGCTGGAATGTCCGCCCGGCTGTTTGGGTGCCGGGCAAAGGTGGCGTGAAAAGACTGCTGGTTGCGGGAGAACGCTTCGGGGCCGGCGGGTTGCTGGCAAGTGAACTGCGAGGGACATGGCAGGGAGAGGGGGAGGCAGGCCCTGCCAGTACCCGTTCCACCAGACACTCCCTCATCCGTCCAATAGGCCGTTGACTGGAGGAAGACCGTGCACAAACGTGCCAGCAGATAAACAAGGGAGACTTCATGCATACGCGAACACTCGGACAGGGGCTGCGGGTTTCGGCCGTTGGCCTTGGCTGCATGGGCATGTCCCAGGGCTACGGACCCAACCCCGGGGACCGCCAAGCAATGATTGGCGTACTGCGCGACGCCGTCGGGACAGGAATCAATTTCTTCGACACAGCGGAGGTATACGGCCCCTTCGTCAATGAGGAACTCGTCGGCGAAGCACTCGCCCCGGTCCGCGACGAGGTCGTCATAGCGACCAAGTTCGGGTGGCGGATCGAGAACGGGAGGTCCGTGGGGCTGGACAGTTCGCCGGACCGGATCAAGCGCGTCGCGGAGCAGTCCCTGCGCCGGCTGCGCGTAGACACCCTCGACCTCTTTTACCAGCACCGCGTCGACCCCAACGTGCCGATTGAGGAGGTTGCCGGTGCTGTGGGTGAGCTCGTTGAGGCTGGCAAGGTCCGCCACTTCGGGCTGTCAGAGGCCTCCGCCGCGACCATCCGGGCAGCCCACGCCGTTTTTCCGGTGACAGCCGTCCAGAGCGAGTACTCCCTGTGGACACGGGACCCGGAGCCGGAGGTACTGCCCGCCCTGGCTGAGCTGGGGATCGGGTTCGTGCCCTTCAGCCCCCTCGGCAAGGGCTTCCTCACCGGAACCGTCGATACATCCACGCAATTCGCCGAAGGTGACATCCGCGGCACCATCCCGCGCTTCACCCCCGAGAACCGCGCCGCCAACCAGGCACTGGTGCAGTACGTGGCGGAACTCGCCGCCGCTAAGACCTGCACCCCCGGGCAAATCGCACTGGCTTGGCTCCTGGCACAGCAGCCGTGGATTGTGCCGATCCCCGGAACCCGTCGCCGCGAGCGCGTGAAGGAGAACGCAGCGGCGTCCACCGTCGCGCTGTCCGCCGATGAAGTCGCCGATCTTAATGCCCTTGCCAGCCGAATCGGGGTGCAGGGAAACCGCTACAACGACCTTCACATGGGCCTGGTGGGGCGTTGACCCGCCTGGTGTCCCGTTTGTAGGGCTGCCGATTCGCCCGGCAGCGCGTGGGCATCTCGACTACTGCCGGGTCAGCTCCACGCTGAGGATGCGGTCGTCATCAGGACCGGGCCTGCCCCGGCCATCGGTGTTGTTGGTGACGAACCAGAGCTTCCCGTCCGGAGCCTCCGTGACGTCGCGGATGCGGCCGAATTCGCCGTCGTAGTAGGTGGTCGACGTCGAGGGGTCGGCCACGGGAACGGCCCGGAGGACCTGTCCGCGCAGGTTGGCGATGAACAGCGTCCCGTCAATGTGGGTCATTCCGCTGGGGCTGGCCTCGGTGGGCTCCCACTGCTGAACGGGGTCGGTGAAGTCCCCTGTGGTGGCTATCCCTTCAACGGTCGGCCAGCCGTAGTTGGCGCCCGCGGTGATGATGTTCAGCTCGTCCCAGGTGTTCTGCCCGAACTCGGTGGCGAACATGGTGCCATCCTCCGCCCAGGCCAGGCCCTGGGGGTTGCGGTGCCCGTAGCTGTAGACGAGCGAGTCCGGGAAGGGATTGTCGGCGGGGACGCCGCCGTCGGGGGTCATTCTCAGGATCTTCCCGTTCAGGGCTTCGAGGTCCTGTGAACTGTCGCGCCGGCCTGCATCGCCAATCGCGACGTAGAGCATGCCATCGGGCCCGAAGGCGATCCGGCCGCCGTCGTGATAGCTCGCGGAGCCAATGCCGTCGAGGAGCATTTCGGCCTGTCCCAGCGCCAAGGATCCCGGTTCTCCGGTGACGTCGAAGCGCTGGAGCCTGTTTCCGTCCGTCCCGGTGGAATACACGTACAGGCGGCCCTGGCTGTCCACGGCCAGGCCCAGCAGCCCGCCTTCCCCCACAGCCGCCACGCCGGGAATGTCTCCGATGGCGCGCGTGGTGCCGTCAGGGCTGAGCTCGAGGATCCGCCCGCTGTCCCGCTCACTGACCAGCGGGGTGCCGTTGCGGAACACCACGGACCAGGGAGCCTCCAGCCCGGTGGCCACGGCCTGGGGTGTGCCCGTCGGGGTGGAATTTCCCGCCGTCGCCGATGTCTCTGCTGAGGAGGGGGACGGGGACGGAACCGGCGTTGAGGCCGGCGTTGAGGCCGGCGTTGGGGGTGCTGCGGGCGGCGTAGTGGTGCAGGACGAGAGCAGCAGGCCCGCTCCGATGGTGAGTGCAAACAGGACTGGCGTGCGGGTGGCTTTCAAGGCTTTCTCCTGATGCGTTTGAGGATGTTTGTTGGCAGTAATGCTGCGGCAAGCGCCGCTTTGCTGGCTACCTGGGAAATGCCGTGCGGCGTCCCGCAACAGAGATAGCAAGCGCGACGGCGGCAAGTCCCACCAGGGCGGCCGGCAGGACCATCCCGTCAAGGCTGCTGATCACCACGGCGCCCGCCACACCCGCGGCAAAAATCGCCAGGTTGAACGCGACGCCGAGCATTGAGTTGGCAACATCGGCGTTTTCCCCGCTTGCAGCGCTGATGGCCGTTTGCAACTGTGCCGCCGCGCCACCAAAGGCGATGCCCCACAGGACGATCGCGGCGAGGACTGCCACGTAAGACGCGTGGCCAACGATGAAGATCGCACCGGCCACCAGGAAGCTTCCGAGGCTGAGCAGGACCAGGCGCCGGAGGCCCTTATCGATCACGGCGCCGGTGATGGCGATCCCCGCAATCGCGGCCGCACCGAACGTCATGAGCGCGATGTCCACCGGGAGATCAAGGCTTGCCCCGCGGAGGTAGGAGCCAATGTAGGTGTACATGATGTTGTGCCCAAGCATCCAGCTGACGATGACGCCGAGGACAACCGCCACGCCCGGGATGGCGAAGACCCGTGCCAGGGATGCGCGTGACCCGGGCCGTTGTCCGGGCGCGTCCGGGACCAGGAAGACCGCCAGCAGGAGGGTGGCCACCGTGAGGACTGCCAGCACGCCGAAAGACCAGCGCCAGTCGAACGTCGTACCCAGCCAGGAGCCGAAGGGCGTCCCCACTGCCAGGCCCACCGGGGTTCCAACAGACGCCACGGACAAGGCGCGGCCGGCCTGGTGCGGAGCGGTGATACGCCGGGCATAGCCGGCAGTCATCCCCCACAGCAGGCCGGAGAACGCACCGGCCAGGAGCCGGGCTCCCAGGGAGAGGGCAATGTCCGTGGAGAATGCCGTGATGAGGTTCGCGGCTAGAAAGCCGAGAATCCCGACGATGAAAACAGGCTTCCGGCGCAGGCCACGGGTCAACGCGATGGCGGGCATGGCCGCAACGACTGTTCCCAAAGCATAGGCACTGACAAACTGCCCCGCAGTTCCCTCGGTAACGGCGAGTCCCGAAGCGATCTGGGGCAACAGGCCGGCGGGCATGGTCTCGGTGGCAATCAGGAGGAATCCCATCAAGGCCATGACCAGCAGGGCCGCCCAAGGGAAGCGTCCGGCAGGTACGGCAGGATCGCTTGCCGGGGCCCAATCCTTTGTTTCTTCAGTAATGCTGATGTTTTCGGAGGGCAGGGCGTCGATGGGCGCTTCGCGGGCGCCATCCTCAAGGGTTGCTCGAGTCAAAACGGTTCCGTTCTTTTGTGGAAAATTTCGGAGCAGCCGTGTCATCCCGCTCAGTTAGCGGGAGCCAGCCTGGCGGTAAAAGAGCCTGTTTGGTCCCGGATCGCCGCGAGGTCATCGAACGATCCGATCCGCACAATTCCGCGGGAGTACCCGACGCTCTCGTAATAGAGGACCAGGGCCTGATCGGGCGCGTAGTAGCCGATGGCCAGTGGTTCTGCGCTGTCGCCGGCGGGAACGCCGTCGAGCGAAAGCGCCTCCGGCAGCTCTGCGATCTTTTCCTGCCCGCCGTAGTCCCTGAAGGAGAGCGTCAAGGGAAGCTGCCCGATCAGGGAGCGTGCAGTGGCGTTGCTGGAAAGGGTCCCTGTCACGGTCTCGCCACCGACGTCGATGGTGATCGGGGTGCTGTCTGCAGCAGCCGCTGAGGACGGGACCGGTGAAGGCTGAGACGACGACCCGCCGGCCGCCGTCGAAGTTTCCAGCGGGGAGGACGGCGGCTCAGTAGTGGAGGACGGCGGTTCAGTGGTGGAGGCCGGACCGTTCGAAGGGGTACTGCATCCGGCCAGGGGCAACGCCAGTACGCACATCGCAGCCAGGGCCAATGTCTTCAGGTGCATTGCAGATGGTCCGTTCCACTCACGAAAATTTGGTCCCTTCCAGCAAAGCAGCTGGCAGAGAAGTGCAGGAGCCCCTGTTGTGAGGGGTACTGGGAGGGACCCCTACGCGACCCCCGCGGTGAGGCCCGCCGTCGGCCGTTCTTTCGTTCCTGGTGGCCGGCGCCCCTCAGCCGTCCGTCCCGGTCTTTTCGGATGCAGCCCGGACGGAATGTCCATACTCGCTGGCCGCCCATGAGGCGAGCAGCTGCATGCGCTCAGCCGACGCCGACCCCGGCTCCGCGGTGTAGATGGTGAGAGTCAGCCCGGGTTCGGCGGCCATCTCCAGCCCCTCGAAAGCGAGAGTCATTTCGCCCACAACCGGGTGGTTGAAGGTCTTGAACCCGGTGCCGTGATGGCGGACATTGTGTGCACCCCAGCGTCGGCGGAACTCGTCGCTGCGGGTTCCCAGCTCGCCAATGAGGTCGTGGAGTTCCTTGTTATGGGGGTCCCGGCCAGCCTCCGTCCGCAGGATGGAAACGGTCACCTCGGCGAAGGCATCCCAGTCCGGGTAGAACTGCTGGGCACGTTCGTCCAGGAACGTGAACCGGGCGATGTTCGGTGACTGGCCGGGCATATCGTAGCAGTCCTTGTAAAACGCCCGGGCCAAGGGATTGACCGCCAGCAAATCCATCCGGCCGTTACGAACGAACGCGGGACCGGCCGTGATCGCATCAAGCGCCCACTGCAGGCTCTGATGCGGCACGTAGGACTTGGACGTCCGGCGCCGCGGCGGCCGGGCAGCCGGGCTGGCCGCGCTGGCGAGGTTGAACAGGTGGGCCCGCTCGGCGTCGTCCAGGCGCAAAGCCCTGGCGATGCTCTCCAGCACCTGGCCAGAGGCGCCGCTGATCGCGCCGCGCTCCAGGCGCGTGTAGTACTCAACGCTCAAACCGGCAAGGATTGCTACTTCGCTGCGGCGTAAACCCTTCACGCGCCGGTTCGCCCCGGCAGGCAAGCCAACCTGCTGGGGTGAAACCTGGGCGCGTCGCGAAACGAGGAATTCGCGTACTTCTGCTCGGTTGTCCATGCTTTCCACGCTAGGCCAAGCTTTGCAGGTGAGGGAGTCCCTTCCAGTACCCCTCCCCCGCAGCCCCCTTCCTAGAGCTGGGTACGGAAGAAGTCCGTGAGCTTGTCGAAGGGGATCAGGCCGGTGCGGTCGTAAAGGTCCACGTGGCCGGCTCCGGGAACCCAGAAGAGTTCCTTGGGTCCGGTGGCGAGCCGGTAGGCCTCTTCGCTGAACTCCCTTGAGTGCGCCTGGTCACCGGCGATGAACAGCAGCGGCCGCGGTGAGACCAGGTCCAGATCGGTAAACGGATGGAAGTTCATGAACTTGGTGTTGGTGGCCAGGGCCGGGTGCGTGGTGGTGTTCGGGTGGTAGCCGCGGGCGGTCCGGTAGAAGTCGTAAAACTCCCGGTCCACAGCGGTGGACTCTGCCGTGAGCTCATCCGGTGTGCCGCCGGTGTACTCCATCGCGCCGCCGGCGAACTCGACGTCGCGCTGGGCAGCTGCCGTGGCGATGAAGGCCTTGCGCTGTTCCAGGGTCACGGATTTGTTGAGTCCGTCGCGGTTGGCGGCGCCCATGTCGTACATGCTCACCGTGGCGATCGCCTTGATCCTCGGATCGATCTTTGCCGCGCTGATCACGAAGCTGCCGCTGCCGCAGATCCCGATGGCCCCGACGCGCTCCTTGGCAACGAAGGCCTGCGCCCGCAGGTAGTCGACGGCGGCGCTGAAGTCCTCGGCATAGATGTCAGGCGAAACCGAGTTTCCGGGCTTGCCGGCGCTCTCTCCCCAGAAGGAGAGGTCGAAGGAGAGCGTGACGTAGCCCTGCTCCGCCATTTTGGTGGCGTAGAGGTTGGCGCTCTGTTCCTTCACGGCGCCCATGGGGTGGCCTACCACCAGTGCAGGGTGGGTGGTCCCCCGGTCCAGGTTGTTGGGGACGAAGAGGTTGCCGACGACCTTCATCTCGTACTTGTTCTTGAACGAGATCTTCTTCACCGTGACCTGGTTGCTGGTGTAGAAGTTGTCCGCGCCGTTGGAGGTGTCGCCCGGTTCGAGGTCTTTGGGCGAAACAGTCGGTGCTGCGAAGGCCGGCCCGGCTCCTGCCAGCCCTGCCGCGCTGGAGAGCCCGATGGCCGCCGCGCCTGCACCTGTCAGCTTGATGATGTTGCGGCGCGACACGCCAGCCTGGATTCCCTGAGTCGTGGTGTTGTTTCCGTTGCAGTCCGTGCTCATCGTCTTCATCCTTGGGATTGTCGGTTACGTATGTGGTTGGACTTCGTCGTCCTTTCGAGCACACCACGGCCGGAACGGCCAACGGGAGTCCCTGCTGAGGCTGGTTCTGCCAGAGCCCCCATGGGTACTCACGAACTGGTCACTCAACGAGAGAGGCCCTGCCGCGAACCGAACGTGGTTGGTGGCGTCACGGAGTCCGCCGATCCAGCCGGTACATTAGAGCCGATGATTTCCATTGACCGGGACGACCCCGCACGCGGCGACGTCCATCAGCTCCTCAGCGAACACCTGGCGGATATGTTCGCCACGTCCCCGGCCGAAAGCGTCCACGCCCTGGACCACTCCGCGCTGTCCGCGCCGTCGATTACGTTCTGGACCGCCCGCGAGGACGGCGGGCTGCTGGGATGCGGCGCACTCAAGCTCCTGGATTCCGCTTCCGGCAGGCCGGTGCACGGCGAGATCAAGTCGATGCGCACCACGGCAAGCGCCCGCGGACGGGGCGTAGCCACCCTCATGCTCCGCCATATCCTCGACGATGCCCGCGCCCGGAACCTCGAGCGTCTCTACCTTGAGACAGGAACCGAGGACTACTTCGCCCCCGCGCGCCGCCTGTATGCCCGGAACGGCTTCACTGAGTGCCCGCCGTTCGCTGGCTACGTCCTGGACCCCAACAGCGTCTTTATGGAGCTCCGCCTGTAGGAAGCACTCGTGTGGGCGCCGCGGAGACCGAAAAGACAGCGCGGAATGTCAGGCGGCACAGCGGTCAGGCATGCGCACGTGCTGCCAGCCGATGGCGCCGGCCTGTAGCGCATCAAGTGCCGCAGCAGGGACGTGGTCAGCGCGTGGGTTTCTCCAAGGCGGGCGGATGCTGCGCGTTCGCCGATGGTGAGCGCGCATGCGACTTCCGGCACATTGGACACTCCGACGTCGTCCGCGTCGGTTGGATGCTGCTCTCCTGCAGCCGTTGCCGCCCCGCCTGCCCTTTCAGTCGCGGGGGCCTTGGAGCGCCGGTTCAGCGCGGCGGCAAGTGGTGGGATCAGCCCACCCGAAGAGTGTTTGGGCGTTTGTTGTCATCATCCGGTCAAAAAGCTCCTCACCTGCCAGCGCCCGGCCCCATTCAAGAATGTTGCCGTAGGCCTGGTCTTCGTGCCGCGTAAAGGGCCAGTCACTGCCGAAAACCAGCCGGTCCGTTGAGCCATTCTTTACCAGCCTGGCGAACATGTCGGCAGCCTCCTGCGGTGAGGACCGGTAGGGCCCTGACACCTTGACCCAGACGTGGGCCTGGCTGAAGAGCTGCAGTACAGCGTGGATAGCCCCGGGGTTCTGGGCATGAGGCAGACCGAGATGGTCGATGACGATCTTCGAGGGCCAGTTACTGAGCGCGGCCGCCAGGGCGGACCATTGCGTCCCCGAGGCCTGAACTTCCAAATGCCAGCCATGCCTGGCCATTGATTGGCCCGCGGCTTTCCATTCAGGTAGATAGAGGTCCGGCAGGGGCTGTCCGATGAGATTCAGGCGGACCCCCCGGACCCCGGCAGCGTCCAAGTCACGCACTCGGCTGGGGGAAAGATCGGCATCCACCCGGTCCGGCGAAACTACAACCACTCCCCGGAGTGCAGCCGGAGCTGAAGCCAGTGCTGCCAAGAGGTAGCTGTTGTCGGAACCGAGGAAGCTGGGCTGAACCAGAACGCCTCGTGCCACACCGTTGGCGGCCAGGACGGCCAGGTACCGGCTCAGGGGAGCGGCATAGGCCGGCACGTAGCGCGCACCTGCAACAGTAGGCAATCCAGGCTCAAAAATGTGGGCGTGGGTGTCAATCCACGCGGCGGGCATTTCATTCATGCATTTACCCTACCGGAAACCATTAAACCTTTATAGGACTAGACCTATAAAGGAATTTGTTCTACGCTGTGAGGCATGACACAAGCTTCCAGCTCCCCGGCTTTGGCTCAGACCGATCAGCGGCTGCCTCTTCATGCACGGGTCAAAGACGACCTGATCCGGCGCGTCCGGGCCAACGAATGGGGAAGCACCACACCCCTGCCGCCCGAGTCCGCGCTGGCGGAGGCCTACGCCATCTCAGTGGGAACGCTGCGGCGTGTCCTTGCCGAACTCGCCGCTGACGGGATTCTGGAACGCCATCAGGGCCGCGGCACGTACGTGCGCCGCGCCACCTTCCAGCACTCGCTCTTCCGTTTCTTCCGGATGCAGGGAGGGACCGGGCAGACTCCCGGAAGCCGCATCCTCGAGCGGAACACGCAGGACGCGCCCGCCCACGTCGCCGCTGCCCTGAACGTCAAGGAACATTCTGCGGTCTTGCACCTGCACCGTCTTCGTTTGTGGCAGGACACCCCTTTCCTGATCGAGAACATCTGGCTCCCACTGCCGCAATTTCAGCCAATCGCTGAGATTAGCCTCGATGAGCTGGGCAGCCTGCTGTATCCGGAATACGAAAAGCGGATCGGGCTCATCATCGGCTCGGCAACCGAGGAACTTTCGGTCACCCAGGCAACCGACGGCCAGGCCGTACTCCTGAACTGCATAAGCGGGGACCCCCTCGTCAAAATCAACCGCACCGCGCGCACCCACACCGGCGACGTCGCCGAGTACCGCGAGTCCCATGGGCTGGCGTCCTCATTCCGATACCAAGTGGAGATCAACTAGCCATGCAAGAACTCGTGGCCGTATCCGGCCTTGTCCTCATCTTCGGCCTCTCAATGTGGCGAAAAATCAACATGGGCGCTGTGGCCCTGGTTGTCGCCTTCCTCCTCGGCGTCCTGTATTTCGGCCAGACAGCCTCCGGAATCGCCTCCGGATTCCCAGGCAGTCTCCTCATCACACTCTTGGGCGTGACCTACCTCTTCGGCATGGCCCGGGCCAACGGCACCATCGACCAGATCGTCGGAGGCGCTGTGGGTGCCGTTCGGGGACGGGTTGCCCTTGTCCCATGGGTATTCTTCATCCTCGCCGCCATCATCACGGGCTCCGGAGCACTCTCCGCAGCCACCAACGCCATCCTCATCCCCGTGGGCCTTGCCTTCGCCCAGCGCTACAGGATCAACCCACTGCTCGTGGGCCTGTGCATCATCAACGGCACCAACGCCGGCGGGTTCTCCCCCATCGCCGTCTACTACAACATCGTGGACGGCGTCCTGGACAAAGTCGGCATCTCAGTCGACGCCGGCCAGCTCTTCCTCTGGACCTTCATCGCCAACGTAGTCATCAACGCCGTCGCGTTCATCCTCCTCGGCGGACCCGAACTGATACGCCGCGGACGCGAAGAAGACACAGCTGACCCCACCACCTCCTACCTCGGCGGCGGCACCGCAACCATCACAAAAACCGCTACCTGGACCGGCCAAAAAATAGTCACCGTAGTGCTCATGACCAGCATCCTTGTCGGCGCCCTGGGCTTCAAGCTCGACGTCGGATTCCTCGCCCTTGCCGCCGCGGTGACCCTTTCGGCCCTCTACCCGCAGCACTCCAAGGAAGCCCTCGGGCACATCGGCTGGAACGTCATCCTCCTCATCGGCGGAATCGTCACCTATATCAGCATGCTCGAAACCGCAGGCGTCATCAAAGAACTCGCCAACTCCGTCGCCGGAATCGGCACCCCCCTGCTGGCAGCGCTCATGATGCTGGTCGTGGCAGGGGTGGTATCGGCCTTCGCCTCCACCAACGCCATGTTCGTTGTGCTTGTCCCCCTGGCAGCACCCCTGCTCACTACCGGTTCCGTTGGTGTCCTGGGCTTCGTCATCGCCCTCTGCATCGCAGCGTCAGCCGTCGATTCCAGCCCCTTCTCCACCGGCGGCGCACTCGTCGTCGCCAACACTGAGGAAGAAAAGCGCGAACAAACCTTCCGCGGCATGATGATCTGGGGAATGTCCATGATCGTCGCAGCACCACTGCTGGCCTGGCTCCTGTTCGTCGTGATCTAGCACCCCGACACACTGCAGATACAGGAACGACGGCGGGACTCCCCGCCGTCGTTCCTGTCGACGGATGGCGTCACAAAACGCGGCCGCCTCCGGATCCTGCCGGGCAACGCCCTACCCTTAACAGGTGACTTTGACTAAGATGCGCACCGCCGCCGCGAGCTCCCTCGCCGCCGCCGGTCTCCTGTTTTCCCTCGCCGCCTGTTCCGCGCCGGCCGCCACCCAGCCAACCACCTCCGCGCCGTCGCCGTCGGCCGCGACCTCCAGCGCCGCCGACGCTCCCTGCGATGGCGTGAAGGTCATCGTCGACTCGGGCGCCCTGAAGCAGGAAGCCGCCGACACCACCGTGTGCGTGCCCGTGGACGAGCCCGCGGTCGCTGCCGAGATCCTCGAAGAGGCGGACGTGGAAACCGAGGGCACCACGCAGTACCCCACCGAACTGGTGTGCCGGGTGAACGGTGTGCCCGCCGCGGACTTCGATATCACCCACAAGGAGGGCACGTACCGCGAAGAATGCGGCAGCATGCCCGCCGCCTTCGCCTACTGGGCACTCTGGGTCAAGCCGGCCTCCGGTGAGTGGGCCTACGCCCAGGAAGGCCTCGCCACCCTAAAGGTGAGCCCCGGCGAGAGCCTGGAACTCCTCTTCACGGTCGACGGCGAACCGGCCACCCCCGCGGCATGACCTTCCGGCCCGCGCCATTACGCGCCGCGGCGGCTCTCGCCGTCGTCTTCATCGTGGCGCGGGTCATCTACCGCATCCTTTTCAACGGGGCGGGCATCGGCGAGCCGGTCCTGCTGGACCTGCCGGCCATGCGCCTGCCTGCCCCGTACGCCCATGTGGTTTTCCTGGGCCCGGTAAGCGGACCCGGACTGTGGGCGGCGGTCCTGTCCGCCCTGCCGATTGCCGCGATGTTCCTGGGTTTCGGCCTGCTCAACGCCTTTGTGGACGTGGCCCGCGGGTTTGTGCATCTGGCCCGCCGCGGCCCCATGCAGGGCATCGGCCGGATGCTTGTGGTGGCCTGGGCGGCGCTCCCCGCGCTGTCCGACGCCGTGACCTCCGTCCGCCTGGCGTTCCGGTTGCGGGGCGAACGCTTCGGCCCCCGCGCCCTGGTGCCCGTCCTCGAGCGCACCCTTGAGCACGCGGGCAGGGTTGCCGCCGCCCTGGAGCTGCGCGGCTTCGGGAGCCGGGCGGAGCACCGTTCCAAGAACGACGACGGCGGCCCCCTTCTGGTGCGCGACGCACAGTTCCGCATTGGCGACGCACAGGTGAGCGTCCCGGAGTTCACGCCGCGGGGCGGCTCCATCACGGTAATCACAGGGCCCACCGGCTCCGGGAAGTCCACCATCCTGCGGGGCATCGCAGGCCTCCTCTCGCACGTGGACGGTGGCGAAGTTTCCGGCACCGTGCGCGTCGCCGGTGCGGACCGTGCCGCCACGCCGCCGCGGGATACCGCCCGCGGGGTCGGCGTCGTGCTCCAAAATCCCCGCGCCGCCTTCGCCACCACCAAGGTCCGGGACGAGATCTCCCTGGCCCTTGAACTGCGCGGCGTGGCGTCCGGCACCGCCAAGGTCCGGGTGCTGGAGGTCTCCGAGCGCATCGGGGTTACAGCGCTGCTGGACCGGAACGTCAGTACCCTCTCTGCGGGCGAGGCAACGCTCGTGGCAATCGCCGCGGCCGTCGTGGAAAATCCGGCTTTGCTCCTGGTGGACGAGCCCCTGGCCGACCTCGACACCTCCGCACGCGGCCACGTCATCGCCGTGCTCCAAGCCCTCGCCCGCGACGCCGGCGTTTGCGTCATCGTGGCCGAGCACAGAGCGTCAGCGCTCGTCCCCGTTGCCGACTCGTGGTGGACAATAGACGACGGCACATTGATTCCAACTGCAGGGGTTCCGGCTGCCGCGCCGTCAACTTCGCAGCCTGTCGAGGCTCAGCAGATCCCTTCTCCGCCAGCTGACATCGCCCCGGTGCTGACGGCAACAAACCTCGCCGTCCACCGCAAGGGCAACACCCTGGTGCGCCATGCATCCCTCACCCTGCACAGCGGTGAACTGGTGGCCCTGGTGGGCCCGAACGGAGCCGGGAAGTCCTCCCTCCTGGTTGCCCTGGCTCTGGGTGAAGGAATGGGTGGTGCGACCATGCTCGACGGCGGCCGCGTCGCCTTGGTGCCGGACGCCTCTGACGATCTTTTCACCAGGGATTCTGTGGCGGGCGAGCTGCGCGCGGCCGAGCGTCGCCTTGCCCGCCGAAAGAACGGCGGACAGCCCGCACCCGGCTTTGCCGCGTCGCGACTGGCCCGGCTGCGGGGCGACGTCACGATCCCCATCGGCCACGAACATCCGCGGGACCTCTCTGCCGGCGAGCGCAGGATCCTGGCCATCGCGCTGCAGACCATGGACGATCCCCAGGTGCTCCTGATCGATGAGCCCACCCGCGGGCTCGATCCTTCGGCACGGGCGGCAGTCGCGGCGGCACTGCGTGCGGCGGCGGACGCCGGCGCGGCGGTCCTCATCGCCACGCACGACCACGACTTTGCCCACGGCCTCGGTGCCCGGATCCTGCCAATGCGTGACGGCGTCGCACCTTCCTCAACACCGGCCGAAGAACCCGAGCCGCCCCTCCCGCTCCCCCGGGTTGCAGCTGCCGGACCGGAACCGAGGGGCAGCGAATCAGAGACCCACAGCGCAGAACGAAAGCCCCACCGCATCCGGCTGCCGCGCGGCGCCGAACTCGCTATCCTCGGCGCGGCAAACCTCCTGGCCCTCGCCGCCTTCTGCTGGCCGCTGCTCGCCGCGGCCCTCCCGCAGGACGCA
>NZ_JBJURL010000043.1:0-38018 GCF_046097905.1 Pseudarthrobacter sp. NKDBFgelt
CGGTTGTCGTGGCGTCAGCGGTGACAGCCTCCGTCGCGGCCGGGTCCGCTCCCCCGTTCATCGGCATCCGGTTCAAGTGCTTCGAGGCGCCCACGAGGGCCCGGGGGCTCCGGACGCTGGACCTCTTTGTCTCCGGGCTCGCAGCGGCCGGCGAACTTCCCGAGGGCCTGGTCCTGACCCTGCCCAAGGTCACCACCGTGGCCCAGGTCCAGGCCATGGATTATGCCGTGTCCCGGCTGGAAGAGGTCCACTCGCTCCCCGCCGGCCGGCTCCGCTTCGAGGTCCAGGTGGAAACCCCGCAGCTCATCCTGGGTCCGGACGGCACCTCTCCGGTGGCGCAGCTGCCGCACGCCGTCCCCGGCCGGATCAGCGGCCTGCACTACGGAACCTACGACTATTCCGCCTCCCTGCAGATCTCTGCCGAGTACCAGTCCATGGAGCACCCGGTGGCCGATTTCGCCAAGGAAGTCATGCAGCTGGCCGTCGCCGGCACTGGTATCCGGCTCTCTGACGGGTCCACCAACATCATTCCCGTGGGCGACAACGTGGAGAATGCGTGGCAGCTGCACGGCCGGCTGGTTCGCCGTTCGCTGGAGCGCGGCTTTTACCAGGGCTGGGACCTGCACCCGGCCCAGCTGCCCAGCCGGTTCGCCGCCACCTATGCCTTCTACCGGCAGGGTCTTCCTGCCGCCGCGGCCCGCCTGCGCAACTATGTGGAGCGGACCGAGGGTGGCGTCATGGATGAACCCGCCACGGCCCGCGCCCTGGCCGCATTCGTCCTCCGCGGCGTCCAGTGCGGCGCCGTCGGAGCCGATGAAGTCCAGGCGCTTGCCGGCGTCGGAATTCCGCAGCTCACTGCACTGGCGCACCCGCGGCTCGCCACCACGTCCAACTCCTAGGTAAGGATCCCTTTTCATGGGCAAGTACTATTCCCCCACCGGCGGACTGCCGCCGCAGACCCATCTGACCACCGAGCGCGCCATCGTCACCGAGGCGTACACGGTGATCCCGAAGGGCGTCATGACGGACATCGTCACCTCCAACCTGCCCGGTTTCTCGAACACCCGGTCCTGGATCATCGCCCGTCCCATCTCCGGCTTTGCCACAACGTTCTCGCAGCTCATCGTGGAGATCGGCCCGGGCGGCGGCGCCCCCAAGGCCGAATTCGAGGCCGGTGTGGAAGGCGTCATCTTCGTGACCCGCGGGAAGGTGAACCTCACCCTGGACGGTGAACTGCACCAGCTGGAGGAAGGCGGCTACGCCTATCTGGCTGCCGGTTCGGAGTGGGGCCTGGAGAACGTCTCCAACGACGTCGTGTCCTTCCACTGGATCCGCAAGGCCTACGAGCGCCTTGAGGGCTACGAGGCCAAGTCCTTCGTCACCAACGAAAAGGACGTGGAGCCGACGGCGATGCCGGACACCGACGGCGCCTGGAAGACCACCCGCTTCACGGACTCCAGCGACCTGGCCCACGACATGCAGGTGAACATCGTGACGTTCCAGCCCGGCGGCGTCATCCCGTTCCCCGAAACCCACGTCATGGAGCACGGCCTGTACGTCCTGGAAGGCAAGGCCATGTACCTGCTGAACAACGACTGGGTGGAGGTGGAGGCCGGCGACTTCATGTGGCTGCGCGCCTTCTGCCCGCAGGCCTGCTACGCCGGTGGCCCGGGCGAGTTCCGCTACCTGCTGTACAAGGACATGAACCGGCAGGTGCGCCTCACCTGACCCGCTTCCCCCTCCACCCAACTGGGTAGCGCCAAGTGTCGTTTTGGAGCTCCAAAACGACACTTAGCGCGACCTGGTTGGGGGAAAATTGGTGTCATGGGCACAATCCGGCTCCGCGGGTGGAAGCGCACTGCGGCAGCCCTGTGCGTGGTCCTGCTGGCGGGATCCTCTGCCGGCTGCATCGGCGAACCCGATCCACCGGAACCAGAGCCGCCCGCAGCCTTTGCGCTGCTGGAAGCTTTCAGCGCCCGGATGCTGGCCGAGGGCGCCCCTGCCGTCCTGATCGCCGTCAGGACCGGAACCCGCACCTGGACCCATGCCGCCGGGGTGCGGAGCTTGGACTCGGCCGAGCCCGCCACGGTGTCCGACCCCGTCCGCGTGGGCGGCATCACCGAATCCCTCATCGCAGTCTCAGTGATGAAACTTGCAGCAGAGGGCCGCCTGGACCTGGACAGCCAGGCGAGCCGCTACCTGCCCGAGTTCGGCAGCGTCCTCCATCCACCCGGTCCCGTGAGCGTCCGGCAGCTCCTGACCCACGAATCAGGGATCCCCGACTTTTCGGTCCCCCTGCTGGGGTCCGGAAGCTGGGCAGAAACGATGAACCGGCCGCTCAGCCTCGAACAGCAGTTGGCACTTGCGGCCACCGAGCCGTGGGACGGCCGGCTGGCACGGATCTTCGACTATTCCCGTTCGAACTACGCGGCGCTTGCCCTTATCGTTGAGCGGCTCCGCGGCCAGGGGATCGACGAGGTCCTGGCTGAGGACATCGCCCGCCCCCTGCGCCTGGAGTCCACCCGGCTGGGCGGTCCCCCGCCCAACGGCATGGTCCACGGATACGTCACGCTGGAAGGCAGGCGCACGGATGCCAGCATGCCGGCCTGGCAGGCGGAGTCGCCCTCCACCGGGGCTGTGTCCACGGTGGAGGAAGTGAACACGTTCTACGCCGCACTGCTGCAGGGCAGGCTGCTGCCCCCGGACAGCGTGACGGCCATGAAGGGCGGCTACTCGCAGTACTACGGCTTTGCCCTGCGGCGCTGGAACAACACCTGCAACAACCGCTTTTACTACGGCCTGCCCGGTGATACCGACGGCTATGGAATGATCGCCATGACCAGCGAGGACGGCAGGAGCCAGCTGGCGATCTCCCTCGCCTACCCTCCGGCACCGCCCACCCTTGAGGCCAACCCCCTGATCCATGAGATGCAGGACGTGGCACAGGAAGCCCTCAACAGCCTGTGCTGAGGGCTTCCTGCAGGCTTTCTGCTGGAGGGTCAGGCTCCCGGGTTGAGGACCACCTTGATGCAGCCGTCCTCTTTCTTCTGGAACTTTTCGTACAGGGCGGGCGCGCCTTCCAGCCCCGAGCGGTGGGTGACCAGGTCCATTACACCGAGCGGATCGGCGTCGTCCTCTACCAGGGGCAGGAGGTCGTCAGTCCAGCGGCGCACGTTGCACTGCCCCATCCTGACCTGGATCTGCTTGTCAAACATGGTCAGCAGGGGCATTGGGCTGGCCTGGCCGCCGTAGACGCCGCTCAGGGAAAGCGTGCCGCCGCGCCGGACGGCGTCGATGGACGTGTGGAGCGCGGCGAGGCGGTCCACCCCGGCGGTCTCCATCGCCTTCTGCGCAAGCTTGTCAGGCAGGAGCCCGAGGGCCTGGTGGGCGAAGCCCGCTACAGGGGAACCGTGGGCCTCCATTCCGACGGCGTCCACCACCGCGTCCGGGCCCCTTCCGGCTGTCATCTCCCGCAACTGGTCCGCCACGCCCTTGCCGTAATCGAGGGTTTCCACGCCGTGCCGCTCCGCCATCGCGCGGCGTTCGGGGACCGGGTCCACGCCAATGACGCGGAGCCCCCGCTGCACACCGATCCGGCTGGCAAACTGGCCTACCGGGCCCAGCCCGAACACGGCAAGGGTGCCGCCGGCCGGGGTGTCCGCGTATTCCACTGCCTGCCAGGCTGTGGGGAGGATGTCCGAGAGGAACAGGTACCGCTCGTCCGGGAGCTCTGTTCCCACTTTCACCGGGCCGTAATCGGCGTGCGGCACGCGCAGGTACTCGGCCTGGCCGCCGGGAACGGACCCGTAAAGCTCGGAATAACCGAAGAGGGCTGCGCCTGAACCCTTGCTCTTGACCTGGGTGGTTTCGCACTGCGACTGCAGTCCCTGGCTGCACATATAACAGTTGCCACAGGAGATGTTGAAAGGTATCACCACGCGGTCGCCCTTGCGCAGGTTGGTGACGGCGCTACCCACCTCTTCCACGATGCCCATCGGTTCGTGGCCGATCACGTCGCCTTTATGCATGTACGGCCCCAGGACCTCGTACAGGTGCAGGTCAGAGCCGCAGATGGCCGTCGAGGTGATGCGGACAATGGCGTCGGTGGGTTCCTGGATTACGGGATCAGGTACTTCTTCCACGCTTACCGAGCGTTTTCCTTGCCAGGTCAGAGCTTTCACGATTCGCCTTCCGGTGGTGTTGCCTTTAGTCCGGGCCAGAGCCCATCACTCGACGGTATCGGCTCCGGCAGAAAAAAGTAAGCAAGCTGACTAAACTCTTGTCCTTGTGGCCCTGGGCTTCTAGCGTAGGAAGGGCCAGATCCCAGGAAACGCGTGAAAGAGGAACGCCATGACGCTCTACCAGCCGGAACCGGTCGAGATCTCCACCCGCATGCGGCCCGGCGAGTGGACGGAGGAGAGCCTGGAGGCGCTCGTTGGCACGTACCACGCCCGGATCATGGAGATGGGCGCCAACATGGCGGAAGTGAGCACGGACATTGAGCGGAACGACGACGGGTCCGTCAAGGTGGCCGTGGTGTGGAACAAGCCTGCGAACGCGGGCGACGAGGACGCCGTCACCGGCGGGCAAGCGGTCTGAGCCGGGCGCCTCAGTACGGTCCTTCTGTCCTGGTGAACAGCGGGCCAAGGGCGCTTGAGGTCAGGTTCCGCAGGAGGTCCCGCGGCCCTTCGTAAACCTCCACTGCGCCTGCATCCCGGAGTTCAGCGGCATTGATTCCCCCGCATGTCACGGCGATCGCCGGGATTCCCAGGGCTGCCGCGGCCATCATGTCCCACACGGCGTCCCCGATATAGACGGCTTCTGCAGCCTGAACGTCAATTGCCTCCAGTGCGGCCACAAGGATGTCCGGGGCGGGCTTGCTGTTTTTTGCGTCATTGGCGCTGGTTGCGCCGTCGATGAAGGCGTCGGCATCCAGGATGGACTTCATCACATCCAGGTCTTTCCTGCGCGCCGAGGAGGCCAGCGCCACAGCCAGACCTCCGCTATGGCACTGGCCCAGCAGGTCCTTGGCCCCGTCAAAGGCCCGGAGGGACGGCCAGTGGGACGCGTACAGCGCCCCGTGGCTGGCCAGGATCTCCGGATCGAGGGACCGGTCGCGCCCTTCGGGCAGAAGGCTGTCCACCAGGCGGTCCCCGCCCATGCCCACATGGTGGTGGATGGTGGCCATCGGGATGTCGTAGCCCTGCTGCCGGAAGGCTCCCCACCAGGCGACCGTATGGATATAGGACGAGTCGATCAGGGTGCCGTCAACGTCAAAAAGAACCCCCCGGCGTCGTCCGCCAGGGGGTACAGGGCTGAGGGGTGCCATCAGCTGACCGCTGCCCGCTTTGCAGCCGGCGCCTTCTTCTGGCGGGCCGCCTCTTCCTTGGCAGAACTTACGGGGCGGACGCGTTCCCGAAGGACCGTTCCTGCGCCGTCGTGGCTCTTGTCCCGGATCAGCCCTGTCCCTGCAATTTCCCGCGCCATCGCCACGCCGGCAACAGCGGCCCTTTTTGTGGGAAAGGTGACCGAGATGGCCATGAGGCTCCCGGCTCCATCCAGCATCCGCACCCTGTAACCGCCGTCAGGCGCATCCACAAGCTCAAAATACCCGGCCATTCGTATCACTCCTCCATCAGTCACCGCGTTGTGCTTTGTCAGGAGCACTGAGGTGTTAGTAAGTATACTTATCTGTTCTGCGAAGGAGAAGCCACCCCTGGCCGCGCCGCCTCAGCACGGTCCCGCCGTCTCCGGCGGAATGGGGGTGTCACTTCGCCGAACCGTATCCTGATGCAGCTCCAGGGCGCTAGTCACAAGCGCAAAGTGGCTGAAGGCCTGCGGTGTGTTGCCCAGCTGCCGGCCCGCCTTCACGGCCCATTCCTCACTCAGCAGCCCCACGTCGTTCCGCAGTTCCAGCAGCCGTTCGAAGAGCTCCCGGGATTCCTCGTGCCGGCCCGCCCCCAGGAGCGCCTCCACCAGCCAGAAGGAGC
Organism: Pseudarthrobacter sp. NKDBFgelt; assembly: GCF_046097905.1. Taxonomy (NCBI): domain Bacteria; kingdom Bacillati; phylum Actinomycetota; class Actinomycetes; order Micrococcales; family Micrococcaceae; genus Pseudarthrobacter; species Pseudarthrobacter sp. NKDBFgelt. Next base: position 5,991 of record NZ_JBJURL010000043.1, read on the forward strand.
AGGCAAGGAAGACGCCCTCATCCCCCGGCAGGCCGTCGTCGCTCTCTTCGGGGCGGTAACGCAGCACGAACCCGTCCTCGGTAAGTTCGCGCTGGATGGCATCGATGGTGCCGATGACCCGTGGATCGTCCGGGGGCAGGAAGCCGACGCGCGGGATCAGGAGGAGGCTGGCATCGAGTTCCGGCCGGCCATAGGCCTGGACAAACGTGTTGCGGTCGGCGTCAAACCCGTTGGCCATAACGTCCCGGTGGATGGTGTCCCGCAGCCGCTCCCAGCGGTCCACCGGCCCCGGCAGCCCGGACTCGCGGACGCCCTTGACCATCCGGTCCGCAGCTACCCAGGCCATCACTTTGGAGTGCGTGAAATGGCGGCGGGGCCCGCGCATCTCCCACAGCCCGTTGTCCGGCTGGTCCCAGATTTTCTCAAGGTGCTCCATCAGGGAAAGCTGGACGTCCCATGATTCATCCGGATGCGTCAGCAGCGAATTCCGGGTCAGGGCGAGGCAGTCCAGCACCTCGCCCCACACGTCGAGCTGCAGCTGCTCGGCTGCCCCGTTGCCGATGCGCACCGGGGACGAATTTTCATAGCCCTTCAGCCACGGCAGCTCCATCTCCGGCAGGCGGCGCTCGCCGTGGATGCCGTACATGATCTGCAGGTCGGCGGGGTCGCCGGCCACCGCGCGGAGGAGCCAGTCCCGCCAGGCCGCCGCTTCGGCCGTGTAGCCGGCTGCCATGAGGGCCTGCAGCGTCATGGTGGCGTCCCGCAGCCAGCAGTACCGGTAGTCCCAGTTGCGCGGACCGCCCAGTTGCTCGGGCAGGGACGTGGTCACGGCCGCCACGATGCCGCCGGTGGGGGCGTACGTCAGCGCTTTCAGGGTCACCAGGGAGCGAACCACGGCGTCCTGGTACTTCCCTTTGACGGTGCATTGGGATGCCCAGCCGCGCCAGAAGGCCGATGTGGTGCCAAGGACTTCTTCAGCGTCCACGCTGTGCGGCCGGCCCACGTGGCTTGGCGCCCACGTGAGGACGAACGGGACGCGCTCCCCGGCGCTGACGGTGAAGTCACTGATGGTGTGCATGTTCTCGCCGTGGAGGGGCGCCGGTGTCACCAGGTAGACGGCGTCCGGGCCGGCGATGGCGTGCATGCCCAGGTTGTCCTTGCGGACCCAGGGAATAATGTGGCCGTAGTCAAAGCGGAGCACCAGCTCGCTGTGCATCCGCACGCTCCCGCTGACGCCAACAACAATACGGACGATGTCCGCCACGGAGTCGCGGGGCGGCATGAAATCGATGACGCGCACGGTTCCTTCGGGTGTTTCCCACTCCGTCTCCAGCACCAGGGTGCCGTCGCGGTAGCCCCGGCGAGTGCACTGCCCGCCGCCCTCGGGTGCCAGCAGCCAGCGCCCTGCGTCAGGGGTGTCCAGCAAGGCGTTGAAGCATGCCGGGGAATCGAACCGTGGCAGGCACAGCCAATCGATGGAGCCTTCCTTGCTGATCAAGGCCCCCGTTTGAAGGTCGCCAACAACTGCATAATCCTCAATGCGCGCCATGTCCTTACCCTGCCACAGTCCGCCCCGCGGTGATGGGCACGATTCGATGTAGCCTGCAGTCATGGCAGTCCACATCGGCACCTCCGGCTGGAGCTACGACCATTGGGAGAACGTCCTCTATACGCCCGGGCTCCCCGCGAAGGACCGGCTCCATCAGTACGTTGCCCGGTTCGGCACCGTCGAGCTCAACGCCAGCTTCTACCGATGGCCCCGGGACACCACGTTTGCGGGCTGGAACCGGCGCTTGCCTCATGGCTTCGGCATGTCGGTCAAGGCTCCGCGCGGCCTGACCCACGCCCGGAAGCTGTACCAGCCGGAGGTGTGGGTGGAGCGCATTGAACGGTGCTGGCACGAGCTCGGCGACAAGCGGGCGGTCCTGCTGGTCCAGCTGCCGCCCGGCATGGAACGCGACGACGCCCGGCTGGACTACTTCCTGGCCAGAATCCCGGAATGGATCCGGGTGGCTGTGGAGTTCCGGCACCCCAGCTGGGATTGCGGCGACGTCTACGCAGTGCTGGAGCGGCACCAGGCCGCCTACTGCATCATGAGCGGCGCCAACCTCCCCTGCATCCTGCGCACGACTGCCCCGTTCACGTACGTGCGGCTGCACGGGCCCGACCACCAGCACCTCTACGCCGGCTCCTACTCGGACGCCGACCTGCACTGGTGGGCAGACCGGATCCGGGAGTGGTCCGGCAGCGGCCTGGACGTCTATGCCTATTTCAATAACGACGGCGGCGGCCACGCCGTGCGCAACGCTGAGACCCTGCGCTGGATCCTTGGGGAAGGGTGACGTCACGGAAGAACGGCAAGGTCCAGGGTAGCTACGCGTGGTTCAGCCTGTGGCAGAGTGGTTCCATGGACACGGCCCCCCAGACCCCGCCACAGAACGCAGCTACAGCACCTGACCCGGACGGGAAGTCACAGCTCTCCGGCAACACGGTGTTCAAGCTTGCCCACCGGATTTCCGACGGCGTCAACGGTGTGCGCATCCAGCTGGCCAAACGCTGGAAGTTCGTGCCGCAGACCATTGCCTACCAGGGCTATGGATCAACCAGCCTGGTGCGCGTCCTGGGACGGGTCCTGCTGACGCAGAAGCCCATGCCGGGGAGCAAGGCAGAGCACGCTGCGCAGAACGGCAACCAGAATGTGCGTGGATGGCGGGCCTTCACGAGCGTTCCCCTGCAGTTCACCGACGTCGAAATCACCATCGGCGATGTTGTCACCCACGTCCGGGCGGACAGGGGCGGGCTGATCGACACGGAAGTCAGCGTCCAACTGGAGCCCGGCTGGCACACCGCGGTCCTGCGCGCCGAGGGCACCGAGCCCGTCGAGGCCAGGATCAGGGTCATCGCACCGGACGTGAAGTTCGGGATTGTGTCCGATATTGATGACACCGTCATGGTGACGGCCCTGCCCCGGCCGTTCCTGGCACTGTGGAACACCTTCGTGCTGAGCGAGCGGGCCCGTATGGCAACGCCCGGTATGGCTGTCCTGCTGGACCGGCTCACGGTGGAACATCCGGACGCACCGGTGATCTACCTTTCCACCGGCCCGTGGAACGCCGCACCCACGCTGGCACGCTTCCTGACCCGCAACATGTATCCGTCCGGGGCGCTGCTGCTGACGGATTGGGGCCTTACGCAGGACCGGTGGTTCCGCAGCGGCCAGGACCACAAGCACCGGAACCTGAAGCGCCTCGCCAAGGAATTCCCGGACATGCAGTGGCTCCTGATCGGCGACAACGGCCAGCATGACGAAGCCATCTACTCCGGCTTCTCGCAGGAGCACCCGGACAAGGTAGCAGCGATCGCCATCCGCCAACTGTCCGTCAGCGAATCGGTATTCGCCGGCGGCCACTCCGAGGACGGGGACCATACCGCGTCCCAGGTTCCGTGGATCTACTCCCCGGACGGCGCCGGCATCGCCAAACAGCTCACGGCCCTGGACCTGCTCTAGGCGCTGGCACCCACGGCGGGAACGTCGTCGTCGGGCATCTCACTGCCCAACGCTCCTGCGCCAAGGACCTCGACGTCCATGGCGCCACCCACCATGGCCTCTGCGATCGCAGAGCCTGCCGCGGCGGCCAGGTCACGCTCCTCGATGAGTTCCTGGAGCCAGAAGTAGGAAGCTTTTGGCGTCCGTTCCAGTGTTTCGAAGTCCACGTGCAGGAGGCCAAAGGGCTGGTTGTACCCGGCGGACCATTCGAAGTTGTCCAGGAGCGACCACACGTAGTAGCCCCGAAGGTCAACCGATGCAGCCTCCCCGCCCGGGGCAGTAGCCTTCAGGGCGGCCTCCAGATGGTCCGAGAGGTACTTGAGCCGCCGCTCATCCGGAATGAACTTGGTATTGGTGGACTTGTCCCGGACGATGATGTCCTCGAAGCTGGCACCGCCCTCGGTGAGGATGACCGGCGGAAGGTTGGGGTAGCGTTCGCCCATCTCCTTCAGGGCCACGGCCATGTACTCGGGCTTCACCGGCCAGCCGTAGGAAGTAATGTCCGCCTCGGGCCAGGTTTCCACGTGGAACGGTGTTCCGCCGTTGCCGGCCGCGCTCAGGTCGCTGCCCATGGCTTCGGCCATGCTGGCGGGCACTGCTCCCCCGCCCGGCCCTACCGCCACTTTGGTGGGCATGTAGTAGTTGAGCCCGTAGAAGTCCAGCGGCTGGGAAATAAGTTCCATGTCCTCGTCCGGGTGTTCGAAGGAGCTGAAGAACTTGGCCGCCCGGATCAGGTCCGGGTATTTTCCGGTCAGCACCGGGTCTGCGTACAGCCTGTTCTGGGCCAGGTCCATCAGCCCGGCGCTGATCCTGTCCAGCGGGTTGATGGAATTGGGCACCATGGGTGAGTAGACGTTGGTCATGCCGATCTCCCCAGGCACCTTGGCGGCGCGCAGGGCCTCGACGGCGAGGCCGTGCCCCAGCAGCTGGTGGTGCACAGTCGGGAACGCCCCCATCATCAGTTCCTTGCCAGGTGAGTGCAGGCCGAGCGTGTAGCCGTTGGTGCTGACCGTGGCAGGTTCGTTGATGGTCACCCAGCGCGCCACCCTGTCGCCGAATTCCTCCGCCAGGATGGCAGCGTATTCGCCCAGGCGGTAGGCGGTGTCCCGGTTCATCCAGCCGCCGGCGTCGTCCAGCGTCAGGGGGGTGTCCCAGTGGTAGATGGTGGCCATGGGGGAAATGCCGTTGGCCAGCAGTTCGTCCAGGAGCCTGTCGTAGAAGGCCAGGCCGGCGCGGTTGGCCGGCCCGCGCCCGGTCGGCTGGATGCGCGGCCACGCGAAGGAGAACCGGTAGGAGTCCACGCCGAGCTGCTTCATGAGCGCAACGTCCTGGGGCATGCGGTGGTAGTGGTCCGTGGCGACGACGGGGCTGTGGTTTTCCACGATGGCGCCATCCTTGGCCGCGAAGACATCCCAGCCCGCGGGGCCCCGCCCGTCCTCATCAAGCGCGCCCTCAATTTGGAAGGCTGCCGTGGCCACGCCCAGCGTAAATCCGGACGGGATAAGGGCAGCGAGTTCTTTGGCGGTGATGTGCATCTGCGGGCCTTTTGTAACGGAGCGTTTGTAAGTACGTAACAGGATCGCACAGCTGTGGGCGCCTGACGAGCACGGCGGTTCCCGGCTGGTCTCCCGGCAGCCCGGCAGGCCGGATGGCATGCCGGTGGGTCCTGCTAGGGTCTGTGGATGGATGAAAAACTGGGGAAGTTCATCGACGATTTCGCTGCACTTGTGCAGCTGGCACAGGCTGGCAACCACAAGGCAACGGCGGGTACGCAACTGCTTGAGGCGCTGACGGAGCATCTGGGGCTGCCGGCCGAAAAACTCGCCGTGGTGGAAGAACAGATTCCGCCCCACCGGTTTGTGGATGCGGACATCGTCCTGGCTGAACTCGCAGCCACGGATCCCCAGGGCAGGCTCGTGGGCATCGGCGGCGGAGGCCAGCGCCACCATGCATCCCTCAGCGACATGGTGCAGCAGTCACAGCTTTTCCCCCAGTTTCCGCTCGCCCAGCCGGACTTCGTGAACATGGCAGTTGGCCCTGACACGCAGCGCCAGGCCGTGGCATTTGGGTTGCGGCTTTTTTCGTACGACGGCGGTAGCCTTGCGGTTCTGCAGCGGGCCGCGGATCCGCGCGCCGGGAGGCAGTCCGCGGCACTTGAGCTGGTGGCTGGAACCGCAGAAAGCGGCGCCGCGTTCCTGGCGGAGTACCGCCGGCGGATGGACAGCCAGAGCGTCCTCCAGGGCCAGGTCATTTCATTGACCATGGGAGAGTACGGACCCAGCAGCGGCGGGGTGACCTTTCACCATAGGCCCCGGCTCAAGGAACAGGAGGTGGTCCTTCCGTCCGGGCTGCTGCAGAAGGTGGCCGGCCATGTGGTCGGTATTGCCAGCCACCGGCAGTCACTCAGGGAGCATGGACAGCACCTCAAGCGCGGCGTCCTGCTCTACGGGCCGCCTGGAACGGGTAAAACCCACACCGTCCGTTACCTCTTGGGCCAGGGCGGGGGCACCACGGCGATCCTGCTCTCCGGCGGTTCCCTCGCCCGTATTTCCGAGGCGGCCCGGATAGCCAGGGCACTGCAGCCCTCCATGGTCGTCCTGGAGGACTGCGACCTCATTGCGGAGGACCGCAGCTTCGGCCACGGCCCCCAGCCGCTGCTGTTCGAGGTACTGGATGCCATGGACGGCCTGGACGAGGACGCGGACGTCGCCTTTGTGCTCACCACAAACCGGCCGGACCTACTTGAACGGGCACTGGCCCAGCGTCCCGGCCGCGTGGACCTGGCCGTGGAAATTCCCCTCCCCGCAGTCGCCGAACGCACTGGCCTTCTCCGGCTTTACAGCAGGCATGCTGCCTTCAGTCCGCAGGCCCTGCAGTCTGCCGCGGAACGGACCGCCGGCACCACGGCGTCCTTCGCACGTGAGCTGGTCCGGCGCGCGGTGTTGACCGCTGCCGCAGCGGATGAGGCCGTGGCTGACGCCCACCTGTATGCCGCAGTGGACGAGCTAATGGCGGACGCCGAGTCCCTGACCCGCAGCCTGCTCGGAAGCGCTGCCGGAACGTTGCCGGCGCAAAGCCACGGCCAGCAGTAACCCTGGACTGCCGGTCCGCCTCTGAAGTTACTGGGAGCCGAACAGGAACTCCTTGGCGTGGGCTACCGCTTTCCGGAAGGCGTCGTTCCGGAGCGTCGCCAGGTGCTCGGTTTCCCCCTCAGCAGGTTCCAGGTAGCCCGTATAGCCGGGCCGCAGCACCCAGATGTCGCCTCCGGGCGGAAGGTAGAACACGCCAAAGGACCGCTGCTGCTTCTCATCCGTAGTCCATACCGGCACAACGGCAAGGGCTGCGCCCGTGGCGGGGTTGATCCATTGCGCACGGGGCAGCGGCTGCTCATGCGCTTCAGGGTCCAGGAAGGGAGCAGTTCCGGCACCCCAGCGCTGTTCAAAGCGCTCGTGGAATGCCGGAATCAGGTGTGAATCGTATCGGCGCCAGTCGCTCATCCGGTTCTCCGCCTCCTCGCGGTGTTGTTGTTGTGTTCCATTTCCCGTTCCGTTCCCCGCGGGACGCAGTGCCAGGACCGGTGCCAGGACCAGTGCCGGGACCGCTGTCAGGCCCAGGGCCCGCTTTCCCACCGCACCGGCGTGATCCTCATGATGGGGTCCGGGGAACCGCCGGGGCTGCGGACCTTCCGGACGGGAACGGGCTGTCCGGCAGCTGCGGCCCGTTGCTTGTCATAGGCGGCGCGCCGCCCAGGATCCCGGAGGACGTTGTAGGCCTGCATGATCATCAGAAGCTCACCTTCCGGGGAGGTACCGCCGTCGACATCCGGGTGGTGGCTGCGCATCAGGGCCCGGTAGGCGCGCGAAATTTCCTGTTGAGTGGCGTGCGGCTGGACCCGCAGGGTGTCGTAGTAGTCGGGGCTTGATGTCATGGTGGCCTTTTCCGCTCCGCCGGCGTCCGCATCCGGGCGCGGACGCCGCCCAGAAAAGAATGCCGGGCGCGGGCAACCGTGAAGTGGTTCCCCGCGCCGGCCGGCTGTGGCTAGGTTCCGATCTGGTGCTTCTCGCTCTCCTGGGTCTGGATCTCGATCCTGCGCGGCTTCGCCTTTTCAGCCACCGGTATCCGCAGGGTCAGGACGCCCTGGTCGTAGCTGGCCTTGATGTTGTCAGTGTCCAGCGTGTCACCAAGGATCAGCTGCCGGCTGAAGACGCCGCGGGGACGTTCGGAGGCCACCAGTTCCACGTTGGGCTGGGTGGGGTCCTTGCGCTCCGCCCTGACGGTGAGGACGTTGCGTTCAACGTTCAGGTCCAGGGAATCCATCTTCACGCCGGGCAGGTCGAAGGCCACCACAAACTCGCCATTTTCCTGCCAGGCGTCCATGGGCATGGCAGCCGGCCGGGCGGCGGTTCCAAAGACCTGCTGCGTGAGCCGGTCCAGCTCACGGAACGGGTCCGTGCGCATCAACATCATTTCCCACTCCTTCAGCTTCAGTAGGTGTTCACCTGTGCCAATATCCACCGTGTTTAATCTATGGTGGTGGATATAGATTTTTTATAGCACCCGTGGGAAACTGAAGCAAGACCCCGGACGGATACTGGAGAACTGATGGCGGAACAGGACGCGGGACGGGAAACCGGCCCCAGGAGCAACCGCGCGCTGTACGCCATCTCCGTGGCGGCGAAGCTGGCTGGAACAGGCCAGCAGAACATCCGGCTCTACGAGACCAAGGGCCTGCTGACGCCGTCGCGGACGTCCGGCGGCACCCGCCAGTACAGTGATGACGACATCGCTGTCCTGCTGCGGATCGGCGAGCTCCTGGAACAGGGCCTCAACCTCGCGGGCGTGGCCAAGGTGCTGGAACTTGAGGCGGCCAACAACAAGCTGCACCGCGCCCTTAAGAGGGCCAGGTCCCGGCCGCCGGGCTGAGGGGCCGGGCTGAGGGGCCGAGCTGGCGGCCAGTGAACAGTTCAGTTCCGGAGCCAGTCAATCCTGGGGCAAGTCCGCCTTGGACATTTCACCGGTGATCCGCTCCCCGGGAACACGGGCGGTGCGCCACGTGTCCAGGGCAATGACCCCGCCCAGGATGATGAGGGAGAGGGACAATGAAGCGAGGGCGTCGCTGAGCCAGTGGTACCCCAGGTACAGCCTGCTCAGGGCGGCAAGCACAATGCCGATCCCCGCTCCCACGAAACCGAGAACGGCCGCTTTGGTGTTGCTGTGCCGGGAGAACACCAGGAAGGCACCAACCAGGAGGAAGTCGCATGCCCCCAGGACATGCCCCGACGGGAACGAAAACGTATGGTCGATCCCGAACAGCATCTGCTCCACTGGCGGCCGCGAGCGCTGGACGATCCGCAGGATGATCTGGGAAATGATGACGCCGGTGACCATCGCCGACGCCAGCAGGATGGGGCGCCAGGCGTGCTTGGCGGCGAAGCCCCACCACAGGATGACCACCAGGACAATGATGGGCAGGGCGACAGGACCGAAGACCACGGCGAGAAAAATCATGAAGGCCGTGCCGGCGTCGGACCTCATTTCCAGGAGCCAGTCGCGGACCGGCACATCTGCCGCCGAGAGGCCATCGGCCTGCAGCACACTGACCAGCGTGGCTATGAACAGCGCAACCCCCGCCACCACCAGGATGATGGCCGCCCGGTACAGCCCGCGCCGGTCGGCGGGGTCCATGTAGCGCTCCTCCACCACGAACTTGTCGTGGAAGGCCCGCCACCTGCTGTGGCTCCGGCTGGTGGTTCCGGAGCCTGCTGAATCCTGATGTCCCACTGTGATGCCCGTCCCTGCTCCGTTGAGATTTTCCTAGGGGAAGAGTATCGCGTTCCGCACTGGCGGTAGCCTGACTCCATGGGTGCGATGAACGAACTGATTGACGCTGCCGCCGTTCATTCTGCCGCGGCCATCCTCACGGAGGCCGCTCCCGTTGTGCGGTGGGCCCGGACACGCGCCACCGCCTCCCTGCTGGGGGACCTGAACCTGCGCGCCAGGACTGATCTTGTGGCCGAGGCGCTGCAGGAGGACATCCGGGGCGTTCCCGGGGCGGGATATCCGACGGCTGCGGGCAGCTTCCGTGCAGCACTGCGGTTTCCGGAGTTCACGGGCTGGATCCTGTGGCCGGTGTCAGAGGCTGCTGCCGCCCTTGCCGTTGATTCCGGCGCCGGGGAGGACTTTGACGACGCCTTGGCCCTGCTGGCGGAACTGACGCCCCGGCTCACCAGCGAATTTGCCGTCCGCCGCCTGCTGCGCCACAACCTGGACCGGGCACTGGCCGCCGCCCTGGAGTGGACGTCCCACCCGGATGAGCACGTCCGCCGCCTGGCGAGTGAGGGAACCCGCCCCTACCTGCCGTGGGCGGTGCGTGTGCCCGGCCTCGTGGAGCGGCCCGAAGCCACCCTCCCCGTCCTCACCGCGCTGTATCGGGACCCCTCGGAGTACGTGCGGCGGTCCGTGGCCAATCACCTCAATGACCTTGCCCGGCACGCACCCGGCCCCGTGGTGGCCACGGCGAAGGAGTGGCTGTCCGCAGCTGACGGCAACACGGGATGGGTGGTGCGGCATGGTCTCCGCACGCTCATCAAGAAGGGCCATCCGGAGGCACTGGAGCTGCTCGGTTTTACGCCGGCGCAGGTGGCGGTGTCCGGGCCGCACCTGGACCGGGAGGTCCTGACCCTGCCCGGCGAGCTGACGTTCTCCTTCGAGATCGCCAATACCGGCACGCGCGATGCGCGCCTGGCAGTGGATTATCTGGTCCACTACCGCAAGGCCAATGGCAGCCAGTCCGCCAAGGTTTTCAAAGTGTCAACGCTCACCCTTGCTCCGGGTGAGACGCGGAGCCTCTCCAAACGCCATGCTTTCAGGCAGATGACCACCAGGGTGCACCACCCCGGCCTGCACGCCCTGGAGCTGCAAGTCAACGGAGCGGTGCATGGGCGCGCCGAGTTCCTGCTCGAAACCGGCAGAGCCGGCTAGCAGCTAGCGTGGCGAGCCGCCTGCGGGGTCCTGCCAGTGGTCCCGCCAGGTGTGCTCGGGCTCAAAGCCGAGCAGCCGGCGTGCCTTGTCGATGGACAGCATGGTTTCGTGTTCGCCCAACTCCTTGACCACCTTGACGCCGGGGAACACTTCCGCGGCCAGGCTGGCACTTGACCGGCCCATGACGGTATCCGCGTTGGCGATGATGAACGCCTCGAATCCCGGCTTACCGTTGTCGAGGGCGCGGACCACCGCCTGGGCCCCGTCACGGCCGTCGATGTAGCCCCACAGGTTCCATTTCCGGAGGGTTGCGTCGGAGTCGAAGGAAGGGAACTTTTCGTAGTCCTCCACGTCCATGACGTTGGAGAACCGCAGCCCCACGATGCTCAGTTCCGGGTCCCAGCGCGTCAGTTCAGCGGCCATCTGCTCTTCCAGGTGCTTCACCAGGGAGTAGGTGCTTTCCGGCCGCGCCGGGTACTCCTCGTCCACAGGGATGTAGGGCGGGTCGACGTCGAACGGAAGTCCCAGCACCGTCTCGCTGGAGGCGTACACCACCTTCTTGATGCCCGCACGGCGCGCTGCCTGGAAGACGTTGTAGGTGGACAGCATGTTGTTTTCGAAGGTGGCGGCGTCGGGAATGATGCCCGGGGCGGGGATGGCACCGAGGTGTACCACGGCGTCAAAACCGTCATGCCGGTCATCCACCCCCAGCAGCACGTCCAGGACCTGGCCGTAGTTCCGCAGGTCCACCACAACCAGGCCGGGACTGCGGCTGCCTTCGCGGTCCAGGTTGAGGACCTGGTGGCCGTCCTCCGTGAGCCTGCGGACCACGTGCCGTCCAAGTTTTCCGCTACCGCCGGTGACCGCAATTCTCATCAGGTTGTCCTTTACGTTGGTGGCTTGCGCCGGTTCAGGCGCCGGGGCGCGGGGAAGCCAGGAACTTTTCGACGGCGGCGATCGCCAGTTCGGTGATGTCGCCGGGATCTCCGCTGCCGTCCACGGAAACGAGCATCCCACGGCCGGCGTAGACCGAGACTACTTCATGCGTCTCGCGGTGGTAGAGATCCAGGCGGCGCCGGAACACGTCCACGGTGTCATCCGTGCGGCCCTGCTCCGCGGCACGCCGGAGCATCCGCTGTTCCAGGACGGCGTCGGGGGCGGTCAGCTCAATGACCGCATCCAGCGCAAACCCTTGGGACACGAGCATGTTGTCCAGCTCCGCCACCTGCGGAGCCGTGCGCGGATAGCCGTCCAGCAGGAAGCCTGCCTGCAGGTCGCTGTCCTGAAGGCGGTCCTTGACCATCGCGTTGGTGAGGTGGTCCGGGACAAAATCGCCGTCGTCGAGATAGCCGGCAGCCTGGATTCCCAGCTCCGTTTCCTCGTTGACGTTGGTCCGGAAAATCTCTCCGGTGGAGAGCGTGGGGACGCCAAAGTGCCGGGCCAGGTGTTCTGCCTGCGTTCCCTTGCCGGAGCCCGGCGGACCGATGATGAGCAGCCTGGTCATGTCCTGTCCCTCTTCCTGCCCCAGCGGGGCCTGCCAGCCGCCGGTTTCGGGGGTCTGCCGCCGGGAGCACCGGCGCCTGCTTCATTCTGCCGGTAAGTCCCCGGCCGGCGCCAGAGAGCCCACACCCGCATGTGTCAAAGTGACCATGTCCCCCGCCGGAGGATGTATATACTTTTGGAAATCGGTTTAGCAGCAGGCCGTTGGAAAGTTCCTCGATCCAGCGACCTTCACAGCCTGCCCGCACCGCCGGGGGGATGCTGGAAGTTGCCGGGTTGTCCTGAGCGAATGGCACCAAAAAAACCGTGGCCAGCGAGTCAACATCAAAAACTGATACATCCATTACCGGGCACCTGCATGAACTGGTCCTCAACAGCTCTGATGTTGAGGACTTCCTCAACGAACTGGCACAGGTGTCCGCACGTAACCTTTCCGAGCCCGGCGATGAGATCATGTGCGCCATCACCCTCCTGCGGCAACGCAAGGCCGCGACCGTTGCGAGCAGCAGCCCGGATGCGAAGGCCATTGCGCACCTCGAGTACGAGTTCAGCGAAACGCCGAGCCTGACGGCGTCCGCCGCCCAGGAGAGCATTCACGTCCCAGATGCCCGCGACGACGGCCGCTGGCCCGAATACTCCTCGGCCGTGCTCGCCCAGGGCATCCGTTCCGTCCTCGCGCTGCCCTTCCAACTGGAGGGCGGGACGAAGGCTGCCCTGCTGCTGTACTCCCGCCGGCCACACCGTTTCGAGCCGCGCATCCTGGAATTCGCCGAGGACTTCGTGGGCCAGACTTCCCTGGCCCTGCGGCTGGCAGTGCGCTTTGCCCACTACAGCGAGACTGCGGCGAACCTCCGCGCCACGTTGGAGTCCCGGACGGTCATCGACATGGCCGTGGGCATCATCATGGCCCAGAACAGGTGCAGCCAGCAGGACGCCTTCGAGATCCTGAAAACGGCGTCCAGCACCCGCAACTCCAAGCTTCATGACGTTGCCGCGGCTGTGGTGAATTCGCTGGGCCAAGGGCCGGCACGCACGCACTACGACGGCTAGTTTTCACAGGCCCCTCATATATCCGGCAAATCCCCCTGCAAGCTTGCCTCCCTAGAAATGAGGCATGACTCCGCAACAAACCAGACAACGTAAACCCGGCCGCGCCCGGCGGGCCATCATCGCCGGGGCCGTGGCCCTCACCCTTTCCGCCGGGGGCGCCACGGCCTGGGCGCTGGACCGGTTTGTGGTCCAGCACGTCGAGATCGCCGACGTCTCAGCCTACGAAGCCAGCCAGGCCGGCAGCTCTGCAGGGAGCTCTGCCGGCACTTCCACCAGCGCTTCCACCGGCACGGCGGCAGGCACCGCCAGCGGCTCGGGCGGCATCGCCGTCACCACGGACACCTCCTACGTCTCCGACTCTTCCAACATCAACATCTCCACGGTGACCACCGGCAGCGGCGACACCACCGTCGCGTACTACGTTGCCGACGTCGTGCTCGATGACGCCACCACCCTCCAGTCCGCCTTCGCCAACGACAGCTTCGGCGAGAACATCACCGAAACCACCTCGGCCATTGCCGGGGCCAACAACGCAGTTTTCGCCGTTAACGGCGATTATTACGGCTTCCGGGACACAGGCATCGTGATCCGCAACGGCGTGGTGTTCCGCGACGAGGGCGCGCGGCAGGGCCTGGCGTTCTACCGCAACGGCACCGTCAAGGTTTATGACGAAGCCACCACCACGGCCGGGCAACTGGTCGCCGAGGGCGTCTGGAACACCCTGTCCTTCGGCCCGTCCCTGCTGGACAACGGAGAGGTGGCTTCCGGAATCGAGGACGTGGAGGTGGACACCAACTTCGGCAACCACTCCATCCAGGGCGAGCAGCCGCGCACCGCCGTCGGCATCATCGATGAGAACCACCTGGTGTTCGTGGTGGTGGATGGCCGCAGCCCAGGCTACAGCGCCGGCGTCACCATGACCGGCCTGGCCGAGATCATGCAGGGCCTGGGCGCCACCACGGCGTACAACATCGACGGCGGCGGCTCGTCCACCATGTACTTCAACGGCGAACTGGTCAACGACCCGCTGGGTGAAAACAAGGAACGCGGCACCTCCGACATCCTCTACATCGCGCAGTAGGTCCGGCCATGATCATCCTGATCCCGGCCTACGAGCCGGACCTGCAGCTTCCCGCCCTGATCCGCTCCCTCCGCACCGCCAAGCCAAGCGTGGCGATCGTGGTGGTGGATGACGGCAGCGGCCAGGAGTACCGGAACGTGTTCGACGCCGTCAGGGACCTTGGGTGCCATGTCATCAGTTACGGGCGCAACAGGGGAAAGGGCTTCGCCCTCAAGTCCGGACTGGGCTTCATTGCGGACAACCTGCCCGGCCATGACGTGGTGTGCGCCGACAGCGACGGCCAGCACCGGACGGCGGACATCCTCCGGGTAGCCCATGCCCTGCAGGAGAACCGGGCTGGACAGGGCTGGTCCACGATGGTGCTGGGCAGCCGGAAGTTCACCGGCGACGTCCCGGCGCGCAGCCGGTTCGGCAACACCGCAACGAAGCTGCTCTTCACGCTGGCCACCGGCGAGCGCATTCCCGATACCCAGACCGGCCTCCGCGGCTACCCCGCCGCCATGATCCCCTGGCTCCGGTCCGTCCGCGGCGACCGGTACGAATACGAGATGAACCTTCTGCTGGAAGCCCGTAATGCCGGCTACGCCATCCGTTCGGTGGACATCGCCACGGTGTACCTGGACCACAACTCCGGTTCCCACTTCCGGCCGCTGGCCGACTCGGTGCGGATCTACGCCCCGCTGCTGAAGTTCCTGGCCTCGTCCTTCACGGCGTTCCTGGTGGACACCGTGCTGTTCGTGCTGCTCACGCTGCTGGTCGATTCCCTGCTCCTGGCTGTGCTGGGCGCCCGGGCTGTGAGTTCCGCCGTGAACTTCATGGTGAACCGGCGCATCGTCTTCGACCACGGCAGGGACAGGCCGGCCGGCACCACCGGCGTCCGCTACTTCAGCCTTGCCGCCCTGCTGCTTGCCGCCAACTTCGGCCTCATCTGGGCCCTGGAAGGGGCCGGGCTGCTGGCACTTCCCGCCAAGATCCTGGCCGAGGTCATCCTGCTGGGCATCAGCTTTGTGGTGCAGCAGCGCTTCCTCTTCACGGCACAAGCTCGCGGAAAAGCAGCCGGCAAAACCGCGCCTAACGGTCCCAGCGAACCGTCAGCCAGCACTCACATACCCGGCTAGGTTCCGTCACAGCACCCGCACAGTTTGGCCGGGCATCGTGAATACCAGCCCACCGAAAACATCCCGGAGAATCCCATGAACCCCCTTATTTTCATCCTCGCCGACCTGGCAGCCATCAGCATCCTGACCTTCGCCCTGTACCTCCGCCGCCACCGCCGCCGCGACCTGGTGGTGTCCTACCTGGGCATGAACGTGGGCGTCCTGGCCGTGGCCACAGCGCTCTCGGGTTCCGCCGCCGGGCTTGGCCTGGGACTGGGCCTGTTCGGGGTCCTGTCCATCATCCGGCTCCGTTCCACCGAGCTGGCCCAGCACGAGGTGGCCTACTACTTCTCAGCCCTGGCCCTTGGCCTGATTGCCGGCCTGGGGATTGAGCCCCTCTGGCTGACCGGTTCCCTGATGGCCCTGATCCTGCTGGTGATGTTCGTGGGTGACCACCCGCGGGTCCTGCCGGCCCACCGCCACCAGACCGTTGTCCTGGACCGCGCCATTGCCGAGGACGGCGAACTCTACGCCCGGCTGGAAGAGGTCCTCCACGGCAAGGTCCACTCCGCCACCATCCAGGAACTGGACCTGGTGAACGACAAGACCATCGTGGATGTCCGGTACGCCTACTCCCCCACAGCCTTCCCTGCACCGGCATACCTTTCGGACGTGACCACGCCGGCGCCGCGGCACGCAGAATATGCCCCCGCTGAACCTGCACTCATTGAACCTGCCCCCGGAGAACCAGCCATCGCCCGCCTTACAACCCCGGCAGGTGCCGCGTGAACAGCCCCGCAACGGCCGCCGTCGTGAGCAACCTTCATTCCCTCCGGTCCGTTGGGCTGGAGGAGCTCAACTCCGAAGCCGCACTGCAGACCCGGGTGGACCGCAAGTACGTGGTCCCGGCCCGGCTTGCGGGCCAGCTCCTCGCCACGTTCCGCGCCGACGTCCGCGTCCTGGAGATGGACGGCTCCCGCAGCTTCGCCTACGACTCCGTCTACTTCGACACCGCCGGCCTGGACAGTTACCTGTTGGCAGCCCACGGCCGCCGGCGCCGGTACAAGATCCGCACCCGGACCTACGTGGACAGCGCGGTGAGCTTCCTGGAGGTGAAGACCGAAGGCGCCCGGGAAGCGACGGTCAAGGAACGCATCCCGTACCTCCCCGAGGACCGTGCCCGGCTCACGGCCGAAGGCCTGGAGTACGTCCGCGAAACGCTCACCGCGGCTGTGGGTTCAGTGCCCCCAGGCCGTCTCCGCCCGGTCCTGGAAACCCGCTACCACCGGACCACGCTCTACCTGCCGGAGTCCGGGAGCCGCGCCACCATCGACACGGACGTGACCTGGCAGCGTCCCGGCCGGGCTGCTTGGGTGCTCGATGATGCGGTGATCCTGGAGACCAAGTCGGGCTCCACGGCCGGGCCGCTGGACCGGCATCTGTGGGCCCACGGCGTCCGCCCCTCCCGGATCTCAAAATTCGCCACCGGCATGGCCGCCCTGTGCCCGGACCTGCCCGCAAACCGCTGGAACCGGACGCTGCGCCGCAGCCTCTCCCTCCGGCCCGCAGCCTGACCCCCATATCTCCCCAACGCAATCACCTGAAGGAAAACCATGAAACGCTTCCGCACACACCTGTCCGTCACCGCGCTCGCCCTCGCCCTCGGCCTGGCGGGCTGCTCGGTGGGCGGCACGACGCCCACCGGGGTCTCGGCCGTCAGCAGTTCGGCCTCCACCACCAGCGCGGGCACTGCCGCCTCCACTGCCTCCACCGGCACTGCCGAGGCCGTCTCGTTGGACGCCCTCGCAGAAGACACCCACTACGACGCCGACGACCTCACCTGGGAGGCCGCCGCCGAAGTAGCCGTGACGCTGGCGGACGGTACCAGCACTGCCGCCGGCGGCACGTCGTCGTCCGCCGTAAAGATCGACGGCGGCACCGTCACCATCACCGCCGCCGGCACCTACCGCCTCAGCGGCTCACTGTCCGACGGGCAGGTGGTGGTGGCTGCCGGTGAAGAAGACGTGGTCCGCATCATCCTCGACGGGGCAGACATCACCAACTCCACGGGTTCCCCGTTTGTGGTGGAGAGCGCGAACGAGGCGATCGTCTACCTCGCTGACGGAACCACCAACTTCCTCAGCGACGCCTCAACCTACGCCGACCAGGGCACGGACGCCCCCAACGCCGCCGTGTACTCCATGGCCGACCTCACGATTGCCGGGCCCGGGTCCCTCACCGTAGACGGCAACTTCAACGACGGCATCTCCTCGAAGGATGGCCTGGTCCTGGCCGCCGGCAACGTGACGGTGGACGCTGCGGACGACGGCATCGTCGGCAAGGACTATGCGGTGCTCCTGGACGGCGCCTACCAGGTGACAGCGGGCGACGATGGCTTCAAGTCCGACAACGAGGAGGACGAGGGCCGCGGCTGGGTCCTGGTCAACGGCGGCACCCTGAACGTCAACGCCGGAGACGACGGGATCAAGGCCTTCAACACGCTCACTATCGCTGCCGGCACCACCACCGTGGAGGAATCGGAGGAAGGCCTCGAAGCCCAGCACATCATCATGACCGGCGGCACCGCCACCGTCACCGCCAACGACGACGGCGTGAACGCCTCAGGCGGCAGCACAAGTTCCAGCACCACCGCCGCAGGCGGAATGGGCAGCGGAATGGGCGGTGGCATGGGTGGCGGGGAGATGGCCGTGGGCGACTACACCGTGAACATCAGCGGCGGCCTGCTCACCATCAACGCCGAAGGCGACGGCCTGGACTCCAACGGCAACGCCAGCATCTCCGGCGGCACCGTCGTCGTCAATGGGCCCACCAACAACGGCAACGGGGCGCTGGACGTCAACGGTGAGCTGGCCGTCACGGGCGGAACCGTGGCCGCTGCCGGCAGCGCGGGCATGGCTGTCACACCGGGAGCCTCCTCCACGCAGTCCGGCGTGCAGGTGACCCTGGAATCCTCCGTTCCCGCCGGCACGGTAGTCCAGATTGCCGATTCCTCCGGCAACGTGGTGGCAGCCTTCGTCACCACCAAGGCCGCAGCGTCACTGGTGTTCTCCTCCGCGGCCATCAGCGACGGCCAGGAATACACCATTTACACCGGCGGGACGGCAACGGTCAGCGCGGGCATCGGTGAAGGGTCGCTCGACGGCGCCACGGAACTGGGTACGGTCACCGCCGGAGAATACACCGCAGCGCAGGGCCCCGGCGGAGGCGGCGGCGGCCCCCGCTGGTAGCCCCCAATCCTCTATCACCTAACGCAACGTTTCCCCCAACGCTCTCTCACGTAACGCAACGTTTCCCCCAACGCTCACTCACGTCCGGCGGCGGCAGTCATGCCGCCGCCGGACGTTTTACGTGTGCTGGACGTGCGGGGAGGGCAGCGGCTACTTGGCGAGGAAGCGCAGGAGTGCTTCGTTCACTTCGGGGGCATGCGTCCACAGCAGGCCGTGCGGGGCACCTTCGATTTCCACATAGTCGGCGCTGGGCAGTGCCTTGGCGAACAGCCGGCCGGTGGAGTCGATGGGCAGGATATTGTCCGCGGTGCCGTGGAGGATAAGCGCGGGGACGTCGATC
Organism: Pseudarthrobacter sp. NKDBFgelt; assembly: GCF_046097905.1. Lineage (NCBI taxonomy): Bacteria > Bacillati > Actinomycetota > Actinomycetes > Micrococcales > Micrococcaceae > Pseudarthrobacter > Pseudarthrobacter sp. NKDBFgelt. The sequence continues at coordinate 24,835 of NZ_JBJURL010000043.1, forward strand.
TTGGGGATGTCATCCCGGAAGTCCGTGAGCCACGTGGGCTGGGCCGCCACTGATGCAGTGGCGCCAGCACCCGCGGCCAGGCTCCAGCTGGCGTTGACGGCCTCCTGGCTGAGTCGGGGCGTGCCCAGGAACGTGTCCGAGTTGTAGAAGTTCTTGAAGAATTCGGTGAAGAAGGCATACCGGTCCGCAGTGACGGCCTCCTTCAGCCCATCGAAAACCTCCTGCGGGACGCCGTCCGGGTTGTCGTCAGTCTTGAGCAGGAACGGTTCCAAGGAGCCGAGGAAGGCTGCCCGCGCAACCCGGGAGGAGCCGTAGGTGCCCAGGTAACGGCCCACCTCGCCGGTGCCCATGGAGAAGCCCACCAGAACGACGTCGGTCAGGTCCAGAGTTGTCAGTATGGTGTTGAGGTCGGCGGCGAAGGTGTCGTAGTCGTATCCCTCGGTGGTCTTGCTGGATTTCCCGAAGCCGCGCCGGTCGTAGGTGATGACACGGTAGCCGGCGTCAAGGAGCGCAGCGGTCTGCTTTTCCCAGGAGGATCCGTCCAGGGGGTAGCCGTGGATCAGGACGACGGGCTGGCCGGAGCCGTGGTCTTCGTAGTAGAGCTCGATATCAGTGCTGTTTTCGGTTCCAACGGTGATGAAGGCCATCGCGGCGGGTCCTTTCGAGACTGTGGGTTCGGTGCGGCCGCCGAAGGAGCCGCGGCCGCGCAGTACCTACTCTAGGGCGGTCCACCGCCCCGTCCAGTCTTCCCCGCGTGAGTTGGTTGCCGGGCCGGCCCTGCTACGGGGAGGGTTGCGGAAGTTCGCAGGAAATCTGGGGATTTGCTCCCATGTAGTTCAGGGGGCCGGCAGCGATGGTGACGGCAATGGTTCCGGCCTCCGCGCAGTTGTCGGGCGCGGCGCCGAAATAGCCGCGCTGCCAGGCGGCCACGCCGCCAATGATGAGCCAGATAACGATGAGTGCTCCGAGAATCCGCATGATTCCTCCATTGGGCGCCGCGGCTGTGGAATCAATTATGCGCCTGCCCCGGGTGCACGAGAGGGGTCCAGGGAAAGTGAGAGAGCGTCTGCCGGAAACCTGCAGGGAGTGAGAGAGCGTCCGCCTGGAACCTGCAGGGAGTGAGAGAGCGTCAGGGGAAACGTTGCGTTAAGTGAGAGAGCGTCGGTGGGGACAGAAAAGCACCTCCGGTCCCGGGGATAATCCCGGAGCCGGAGGTGCCTTCAGTGCTTTGGACAGGCGGTGCGGTTGTTAAGCCGTGGCCGTCTTGCCGGGCAGTGCCAGCTTGAAGATCTTGCCCCAGGTGGATCCGACCTGCTTCAGCAGCGGCCCGGTGGTGTACTTCAAACCGTAGCGCTGGCAGATCTCACGGACCTTGGGCGCCACCTCGGCGTACCGGTTGGAGGGCAGGTCCGGGAAGAGGTGGTGCTCAATCTGGTGCGAGAGATTACCGGTCATGATGTGCATGAGTTTGGACCCGGAGATGTTGGCGGAGCCGATCATCTGGCGGATGTACCAGTCGCCGCGGGTTTCGCCCTCCGCCATTTCCTCCGTGAAGGTGTCAGTGCCTTCGGGGAAGTGGCCGCAGAAGATCACTGCGTGGGCCCAGACGTTGCGCACGGCATTGGCCGTCAGGGTCCCGTATAGCGCCTGCTTTCCGGAGCCGGTCAGCATGGCGACGGCGGGGGTCGCGGCGTAGTCCTTGGTGAACTGGGTGACAACCTTCTTGCCGAGGGCCTTGAGGTCCTTGAGCAGCGCTTCCTTGGACTTCTTGCCTTCCTTGAACTCCGTGAGCTCAAGGTCGTAGATGGCGATGCCCCACTCGAAGAGCGGCGCCAGGATGGCGTTGAACACCGGGTTGGCCAGGTTGATGGGCTTCCACGGCTGCTGTTCGTCCATCCGCAGGAGGTTGTATCCGACGTCGTTGTCCTTGCCCACCACGTTGGTCCAGCGGTGGTGGAGGTCATTGTGGGTGTGCTGCCACGAGCGCGACGGCGTGACGAAGTCCCACTCCCAGGTAGTGGAGTGGATATCCGGGTCCCGCATCCAGTCCCACTGGCCATGCAGGACGTTGTGCCCGATTTCCATGTTTTCCAGGATCTTGGCCAGGCTCAGCAGCGTGGTTCCGGTAACCCAGGCAGCCTTGTTCTTGCTGACCAGCAGGGCGGCACGGCCGGAGATTTCCAGGCCACGCTGGATCTTGATTACCCGGCGGATGTAGGCGGCGTCGGCTGAACCGCGTTTGGCCAGGATCTCGTCGCGAATGGCGTCGAGTTCACGCCCCAGTTCCGCCACCTGCTCATCACTCAGGTGGGCGGCGGCCGGCGGCCGGACGGTGGGGCTGCCGGACTCGGCGAGCTTTCCGGGGCGCGTCCTTGACCCTCCGGTCGGCTTGCCTTCGGCGGGTGTGGTTTTGCTCGGTGTTACTACAGTCATACCGTGATGCTCCTCAGATTTCGAGGTTGACGGGTCCGGCGGCTGCCGAGACACACGTTTGGATCAGTTGGCCGGGTTCGCCGTGGACTTCGCCGGTGCGGAGGTCCCTCACCTGCCCGGACAGGAGTGGGGTCAGGCAGCTGTGGCAGATGCCCATCCGGCAACCGCTGGGCATCAGTACCCCAGCGTCCTCCCCCACGTCCAGGATGGGGGTGTCGCCGTCGGCCTCCACCTCACGGTCGGAGGCCTCAAAGGTGACCAGCCCGCCGTCGTGCCCCACTCCGGCGTCGAAGGTGGTGTTGAAGCGCTCGATCATGAGGTTGCCGGCACTGCCTGCGACAGCAACATCGGAACCCGGCGCTGCCGTGGTGAGCGCCGCGCGCTTCCACAGCGCCTCGGCGTCGTCCAGGAAGCTGTCCGGACCACAGGCATAAGCCGCGCGTTCCTTCCAGTCGGGACAAATCTCGTCCAGCTGGGAGGTGTTGGTGAGGTCCATGCGGCCCTGCTCGCCGGTGAACCAGTGGGCGAGGCGGAAGTTCGGGAACTGGTCCGCCAGCTCCGCGAGTTCCTCGCGGAAGAGGCTGTCGCCGGGGGTGCGGGCCGAGTGGACCAGCACGACGTCGGCATCCGGACGACGCGGGACAAGGGTGCGGATCATGGACATGACGGGCGTGATGCCACTGCCCGCGGTGACCATCAGCAGGGGGCGGGGGTGCTCCGGAAGCACGAAATCGCCCTGCGGAGGAGCCAGGAACAGGACGTCGCCCGGCTTGGTGGTCCGCACCAGGGTGCCGGACACCGCCCCAACATCAGTGACCGTGATGGCGGGGTCCTTGCCGGCAGGCGTGCTGAGGGAATACGACCGCCAATGGCGGACGCCGTCCAGCTCGACGCCGATGCGTGCCCACTGGCCTGCCAGGTGCGAGTGCCAGCCGCGGCCGGGCCGGAAGAAGATAGTTGCTGACTGTGCCGTCTCCTGCACCACGCGGGTGACCACGCCACGAAGCTGGCGCGCAGAGTAGACGGGATTGAACAGGGCTAGGATGTCCTCCGGCGACAGGGGCGTGGTGAGGACAGTGGCCGCCTGGGCCAGCTGACGTAACCGGATCATGGGATTAAGCCTAGAGCGGCGCGAGCCATATTTCTCTCTCTCCGTCATATGACCGTTCCGCAGTCACGCTGTAGTAATGGCGCTAAGCCCCCAAGCCGCACTCTAAGAGTAACGGTTCGGCAACGCGGAAAGTTCCGTAATGGTTCAATAAGCCTGCTTAGTATATCGCGGACAGGGCCCGCAGGGGAGAATTTTTTACCGTCCAAGGGGCGTTGTGCCTGTTCAGGAGCCCGGGCTCCATCCCAGCGCAGGCGCGATATGCCGGACGATATTGCCCAGCAGCTTCGCGTTGAAGTCAACGCCCAACTGGTTGGGCACGGTCAACAGGAGGGTGTCAGCCGCCTGGACGGCGGTGTCCGCAGCCAATTGCTCCGCCAGGACGTCCGGGGCGCCGGCGTAGCTCTTCCCGAACCTGGCAGTCAGTCCGTCGATAATGCCCACCTGGTCCCGGCCGTCCCGAAGGGCGGCACCGGCAAAGAAGCGGCTGTCTTCCTCATCCACGATGGGCAGGACACTGCGGCTGACCGATACCCGTGGTGTGTGCTCGTGGCCCGCTGCAGCCCAAGCGTCCCTGAACAGCTGGATCTGCTCGGCCTGGAGTTCGTGGAAGGGCACGCCGGTGTCCTCGGTCAGCAGCGTGGAGCTCATCAGGTTCATGCCCAGTTCCGCGGCCCAGACCGCCGTCTTCCGGGTTCCGGCTCCCCACCAGATTCGCTCGGCGAGCCCGGGCGACTGTGGCTGGACGGGCAGCAGCCCCACGGCTCCGCCTGCGTACCGTGGGTCCGCTTCCGCAACCCCCGCGCCGGTGATTGCCTTCCGGAAGAGGGCGGTGTGCCGGCGGGCCATATCCGCTTCCGTTTCTCCGGGGCCGGGCACGTACCCGAATGCTGCCGCCCCCTGGCGGGTGGGCTCGGGTGACCCGCGGCTGATGCCGAGCTGCAGCCGGCCGCCGCTGATCAGGTCCGCGGCCGCGGCTTCCTCGGCCATGTAGAGCGGGTTTTCGTACCGCATGTCGATGACGCCTGTGCCGATCTCGATCCTGGTGGTGCGCGCGGCGATGGCGGACAGAAGCGGGAATGGCGAGGCCTGCTGCCGGGCGAAGTGGTGCACCCGGAAAAATGCTCCGTCCAGCCCGAGCTCCTCCGCGGCCACCGACAGGTCGATGGCCTGGAGGAGGGCATCACCGGCGGTCCTGGTGCGGGAGCCCTGCCCGGGACCCCAATGGCCAAATGAGAGAAATCCGATGCGCTCCATACACGGCCCAACCCTGGCCCGGCCCCCGGCATTCCCGCCCCCTTGTGAATCCGGCTGGCATGATGGCGTCGTGGGTATCCCTGATGAAGCTGTGAGCATCGCCAAGACCGTGGTGCTGTTTGTCCTGGCTGCTGCGGCGGAAATTGGCGGCGCATGGCTGGTGTGGCAGTCAGTGCGTGAAGGAAAGGACTGGTGGTGGGCCGGCTTGGGCGTCATCGCCCTGGGGGCCTACGGCTTCGTGGCCACGTTCCAGCCGGACGCTCACTTTGGCCGGATCCTGGCGGCATACGGCGGGGTGTTTGTGGCCGGGTCGCTTGCCTGGGGAATGGTCTTTGACGGTTTCCGGCCGGACCGCTGGGACATCACGGGTTCACTGATCTGCCTGCTGGGCGTGGCCGTGATCATGTTCGCCCCTCGCAGCGGGGCCTAGCGCCGACCAGGGCACAGCGCAGCGGCGGACAGTGGAGCAGAGGATGCACCCAGCCGCGTAGCTAAACTGGCTCCGTGACCAACCGCGAGCAGCCCGCCAGCGCCCCCGTTCCGCCGTCGCGCGGGAAAATCGCCGAACGCCTGCTGCCTGGCGGGGAGGAACCGGACCCGCGTTTCACCTTGGCCAATGAGCGCACGTTCCTTGCCTGGATCCGCACCTCCCTCGCGCTGCTGGCCGGCGGAATCGCCATTGAGGCCTTCACCTCGGATCTCTTCCTGGAACCGGTCCGAAAGGGCCTGGCGGTGGTCCTGCTTCTGCTCGGCATGCTGTTGAGCGCCGGCTCCGCTGTCCGGTGGCTCCGGGTGGAACGCAGCATGCGCAACAAGGCGCCGCTGCCGCTGCCGCTCATCGTGCCGCTGCTGGCCGCCGCCGGCGCCCTGGCGGCCGCCGTCGTCCTGATCTTCATTCTCTGGCCCTGACCCGTGGCACCATCCCCCGGTCCCGCGCCACTGCATGGGGATCCCGGCCTGCAGCCTGAACGGACCACTCTTGCGTGGGGCAGGACCATGCTGGCCCTGGTGACAGTCAGCGCGATTTTCCTGCGCTGGCTGCCGCAGCATGGCCTGCCCATCCTGCTCCTGTTCACGGTGTCGGCCGGAACGGCCGCCGGCATCTACTTCACGCAGCGGCGCCGCTACAGCGTGAGCTCGCACGGCATCCGCGAGGAAATGCACGACGCCGATATCACCGCCGTGCTGTGGACGGCTTTCGCCGGGGTGCTGCTGGGTGCCCTCGGCATTGGCGTGGTGCTCATTGGATAGAGCGGCCGTGGCTAGAACATCGGCAGGACAAAGCCGGCAAGGAACGCCACGGCGCCGATGCCCGTCAGGCACCGGCCCAGTACTGATGCGGTCCTGCCTGCCTCTTCCGGCGCAGCGGTCTGCCACTGGGTGGGGCGCTTGGGGTGGTAGTAGATAGGGAGGGTTTCGCCCACGGCCAGCTCCCTGATGTCGTGGGGTGACATGGGGGCGTGGTGCACCTGGTACTTGCGGTCGAACCAGCGGAAGCCCACGCCCGTGCTGTCGGAGTACACCACCGCTTCAGCCACAGCCCACGGATGAACGAAGCGGCGGAGGAAGCCTGTGTAGAAGAGCAGTGCGAGCCCGGCGGGCAGGCACATCCAGGTCAGCATTTCCAGGATTGGACCTGCCATATCAAGCACAGTGGGCATGATTCAGATGGTACAGGCGTACGCTGGGGTAACCGGTCCGGGGAGTAAGGGGAAGCCATGAACGATCAGGATATTTTGACGCGCATCCAGGCCCTCGTTGAGGAGGAGCACTCACTGCGGGAGGCTTCCGGGGACGGGCAGGTGCCGGACAAGGCGCGGCTGAAGCAGGTGGAGGAAAGCCTGGACCAGTGCTGGGACCTGCTGCGGCAGCGGCGGGCCAAGTCGGACTCCGGTGAGAACCCCAACGATGCCGAAGCCCGGCCCGTCAGCGAAGTAGAAGGCTACAAACAGTAGCGGCCCCACAGATTGGAGCGTCCATGCGTCTGGCTGTCGCCCAGATCATCAGCAGTGCGGACCCCGCAGAAAACCTGGGACTGATCCGGGATTACGCTGCGCAGGCGAAAGCCGCCGGTGCGGAACTGGTGGTTTTCCCTGAAGCCGCCATGCGCGCCTTCGGCCACTCCCTCCGCGATGTCGCAGAGCCACTGGACGGCCCCTGGGCCGGCGAAGTCCGGGCCGTTGCGCGGGACCTTGGCATTGCGATCGTGGCCGGCATGTTCACGCCCGGGAAGGACGGCCGGGTCCGCAACACGCTGCTGGTGACGGGCCCCGGCGTCGATACCTCCTACGACAAGGTCCACCTCTTCGACGCTTTCGGCTTTACAGAATCGAAGACCGTTGACGCGGGTGAAACTCCGGTGACCTTTGAGCTCAAGGGCACGGTCTTCGGCCTTGCCACCTGCTACGACGTCCGTTTCCCGGCCCTCTTCACTGCCAACGCCCGGGCCGGGGCGCAGGTCAACATCGTGTGCGCGTCCTGGGGTGCCGGTGAGGGCAAGGCTGAGCAGTGGGACCTCCTGGTGCGGGCACGCGCCCTGGACAGCACCACGTTCGTGGTGGCCTGCGGCCAGGGGGACCCGGAAACCATCGGCGCAGGTCCTGCAGGGAGCGCGCCTACGGGCATAGGGCACAGCGCGGTGATCGATCCCCTGGGCTCCGCCGTGGTGGCGCTGGGCGGCAGGCCGGAACTCGCCGTCGTCGATATCGACCCGTCCGTTGTGGATGAGGTGCGCAGCAAACTTCCGGTGCTGGCCAACGCACGGCACTTCTGACCCCTTCGCTGCCGTCCCGGGAGGGTGAGCCGCCGGTTACGCGCAGGAAACCTGCCAGTTCATCGCGGACGACGACGGTCCTCACCTTCCGCGCTGTCCGTCCCGCGCCGTTGCGCCGGCCTGGGGCTTTTTGCCGCAAGGGCACCTCCGTATGGAGGGCGCCGGTTAACACGCTTGAAACATGATCGACGCGTGAACTTCATGCAAGGGCTGATTGCGTAACGCAGCCGCAACTTTTGCGCGCCTTTCCGGAAACACCGGAGGACAAACATAGAGGCCGGGGGAAGTGCGAGGGCCGGCAAAGAGCGCCCCGCTGGCGCAACGCGAAGGGACCCGCAGGTGGATATTTCTGCCCAACATGTCTGGTTGATGATTTCAGCCGCGATGGTTTTGCTGATGACGCCCGGACTGGGCCTCTTCTACGGCGGCATGACCCGCGCCAAGGCCGCCCTCAACATGATCATGATGAGCTTCATCTCCGCCGGGATCGTGGGCGTGGTGTGGGTCCTGTGGGGCTACTCCATGACAACGGGCGACGGCGTGCTGGGCATCTTCGGCAACCCCTTCGCCAACTTCGGCTTGCAGAACCTGATGGGCTCCCCCGACCTGATCAAAGCCGGCTACAGCGCCACGTTTGCGATCATCACGGTGGCGCTGATCAGCGGCGCGATTGCCGACCGCGCAAAGTTCGGCGCCTGGGCACTGTTCGTACCGCTCTGGATCACGGTGGTCTACTGCCCGCTCGCGTACATGGTCTGGGGCGGGGGTCTGATGAGCGCCGGCGGGGCAGTCACCGCCGTGTTCGGCCAGGTCATCGACTTCGCCGGCGGCGCAGTGGTGGAGATCAGCTCCGGGACCGCAGCCCTGGTCCTGGCCCTGATCGTGGGGCAGCGCCACGGCTTCGCCAAGGACCCCAACCACCGTCCGCACAACATTCCCTTCATCATGCTGGGTGCCGCCATCCTGTGGTTCGGCTGGTTCGGCTTCAATGGCGGCGCGGCAACAACTGCTGAGCAGGCAGGCCTGATCTGGGTGAACACCCTGGTGACTCCCGCCGCGGCGATGCTGAGCTGGCTGGTCACCGAAAAGATCCGCCATGGTCATCCCACGTCACTCGGTGCCGCCTCGGGTGTGGTTGCCGGGCTCGTGGCCATAACGCCGTCCTGCGCCAACATCAGCCCGGTGGCCGCTGTCGGCCTGGGCTTCGTGGCCGGAGCTGCCTGCGCCGTGTTCGTTGACCTAAAGTACCGCTTCGGCCTGGACGATTCGCTGGACGTTGTGGGCGTGCACCTCGGCGCCGGACTCATCGGCACCCTTGCGCTCGGCTTCATCGCCCTTCCCGTGGATGGCCAGGGCGGCGGACTCCTCTACGGCGGTGGTGCGCAACAGCTGATTGCCCAGACGGCGGCTGTGGTGATCACCCTGCTGCTCTCCGGCGCCGGAACCTTTGTCATTGGCCGCGCCATCAACACGACCATCGGCTTCAGGGTCAGCCTTGAGGCGGAAACCGCTGGAGTGGACCTTGCTGAACACGCTGAGAGCGCCTATGCCTTCGGTGAAATTGGCGCGGGATTCAATCCGCAGCATCCCGTTTCCCACTCCCCCGCAGCAGAGATGGCAGATGCCGCCGACCGGCCCAGCAAGAGCGCCACGCGCGTTAAGGAAAACTCCTTCGCTTGACCGGCGCGGCGGTTATGGCCGGGAAGCCGGGTTGCAACCGCCGCGATTAGTCAGCCAGGATCTTGTACAGCGCCCGCCGGGTCTCATCCATTTTTTCGATGGCTGCGGCGCGCTGCTCCTCGCTAACACCACCGCGGAACTGGTGGATGGCTCCCATCAGCTTGCCGATGCTCTGATGGAACTCGCGGTCGGAGTTGTCCGGCCCGGCATTCCAGGCATTGTCCATTTCCTCACCGTGCTCGGCCACATAGGCCCGGCCCCGGTCCGTGAGCGTGAACTCCGTCCCGCGGCCCTCGCTGAGGGCTGAGATCAGGTCCTCGTCGACGAGTTGCTGCAGCGTGGGGTAAATAGACCCGGGGCTGGGCCGCCACGCGCCCTCCGTTCTTTCGGCAATCGTCTTGATCAGTCCGTAACCGTTGGAGGGTGACTCGGCCAGGAGCGAGAGGATTGCTGCCCGGACATCCCCCCTGCTGGCCCGCCGTGAGCCACGGCCGAACCCCGGACCGAACCCTGATCCAAAACCGGGTCCGGAACCGGGCCCAAACCCCGGCCCAAAACCAGAACCAAAGCCACCCCCGCGGTGTCCATGCGGCCCCCTGCGGCCCCTGCCCCGCCCGAATGGCTCGTTTCGGAATTCAGCGCCGGGAAATTTCTCTTCGTGTATGCCTTTCATCGTGGCATCGTCCTTTCACAGGATAATTCATCGACCTCTTCGGCGATAGTTAACGATATGTCGTTAACTATCGCCTGGTCAAGATCGTGAGTGTGATCAAATCATGACCTTTCGGCACCTCAAAGTGCCGTTGGACGGGCGTAGTCTTTTGAGACCTCCAAGCTCGAGGGCTGAATGATGGCGAAGAAAAGGAAGCGCAGAAGCGGTTTCGGCGCTGCCCTGGGAAGGTTCCTGGGGTTCCTGGCGGCGAGTGCCATGTGCGGGGTCCTGGCCGCCAGCCTGGTGGTTCCGGCGGTGGCGGCAGCGGGATTCGGCGTCAGTAATTCCATTGGTTTCTTCGACAGCCTGCCCGAGGAACTCACTGTCCAGCCGCCGTCGCAATCCACCAAAGTCCTCACCGCCGACGGCCAGCCAATCGCCACCTTCTTTGCCGAGAACCGCGTCAGGATTCCGCTGGACCAGATGTCTCCCCACATCAAGGACGCGATCATTGCCATCGAGGACAGCAGGTTCTACGAACACGCGGGCATCGATCCCCAGGGGATCGTGCGGGCCGTGGTGTCCAACCTGACGCAGGGTGGCCAGCAGGGTGCCTCAACCATCACGCAGCAGTACGTCACCAACGTGATCAACGAAGCGCGCTTGTCGCAGGACAGGCCGGACGAGGTGATCCTCTCCGGACAGAAGGACGTTGGTGACAAGCTGCGGGAGATGAAGCTGGCCATTGCGCTGGAAAAGGAGTTCACCAAGGAGCAGATCCTTGAGGGCTACCTGAACATCGTCTTCTTCAACAGCGACGCCTACGGCATCGAGGCGGCGTCGCGCTACTTCTTCAGCACCACCGCCAAGGACCTCACCATTCCGCAGGCTGCGCTGCTGGCCGGGCTCGTCAACAGCCCCACGTTCTACAACCCTGCGATCAACCCGGACAAATCAATCGTCCGCCGGGACCAGGTGCTTTCGGAGATGCTGCTCCAGGGCAGGATCACGCAGGCTCAGCACGATGAAGCCGTGGCCACGCCGATTGAACTGAAGATCAGTCCGGAACGGCAGGGCTGCGCCTACGCGGCCATGGCGCCCTACTTCTGCGACTACGTGTCCCATCTCATCCTGAACAATCCTGCGTACGGGCCCAGCCTGATAGAACGGCAGCGGAAGCTCTACCGCGGCGGACTCACCATTGTCACCACCCTGGACAGCAGGCTGCAGGCAGCCGCCCAGGCACAGGTGGATGGCACGGCAGGACCGAACCCGGACCGGTGGGGTGCCGCCCTGGTCACCGTGCAGCCCGGGACCGGCAAGATCCTGGCGATGGCCCAGAACACGGTGTTCCTGCCGGAACCGGGGAAGTTCGACACGCACCTGAACTTCAACGTGGATGCCAAGGACCCGCAGGGAAATGACCTCAACGGAGCGGGCGGCTTCCAGCCCGGGTCCACCATGAAGCCGTTCACCTTTGCCCAGTGGCTTAACGAGGGCAAGTCCCTGACTGCGGAGGTGGATGCTTCACGGCGCGTCTATCCGCTGGACTTCCCGTGGCGGTCCAGCTGCGGGAAGGTGATGGGCGCCTACAACACCGCGCAGAACAACCCTACGCTGGGCGCAGCTGACGACCTCCAGAACGCCGAGGAGGGCTTCTACCGGAAGATGCCCATCAATTACGGGCTGTACAACTCGATCAACACCGCCACGTTCGCCACGGCCGCGCAGCTGGATTTCTGCGGTATCCAGGAGATGGTGGACGCGGTGGGGCTGCACAGCGGACTCGATGGAGCGCCGGTCAACATGCATCAGTTGGGCAACCTTCTCGGCGCTATCGGCGTGGCTCCCCTTCACCTGGCCAACGCCTTTGCCACGTTTGCCAATGACGGCCGCTACTGCACACCCATCGCCCTGGTGGACGTCAAGGATGCGGCCGGGGGCAATCTTCCCGCCCAGCCCGCGGAGTGCCGTGACGCTGTGAAGCCGGACGTGGCCCGTGGAGTCAACAATGTGCTGCAGGATGTGCTCGTCAGGGGTTCAGGCGTGTGGATCAACCCCAAGACCCATGACAAGTTCCCGGTGGCGGCCAAGACCGGCACCTCAAACAACAATGGGTCCACCTGGATCGTTGGCTACACCACCGGTATTGCCACCGCGTCCTTCTTCGGCGACGCACTGGAGGGACAGAAGCGGGCAGGGCAGAACGTGACCATCAACGGGACTTTCTATCCCCGCCTGGACGGCTACATGATTGCCGGGCCGCAGTGGGCCAACTACATGCTTCAGGCTGCCCCGCTGTACCCCACCAATCCGTTCCCGGCTCCTCCGCCATCGATGATGGGCCCGAGTCCGTCCCCCAGTCCCCGCCCCTAAGTTCGATTTCAGCTGGCCACGCCGGCACGGCCAACCACCTGCACGGTGGGCTTTGTTTGGTGCCCCTGGTCCTTGAGCCGCGGTTGTTTCCCGGGGGCTCGTGGCTGCAGATGGAAATCACGACGGCGGGACGGAGTGCCCGTGCCGGGTGGTGGTGGTGCGGTGGAGTGGTAGGTGTGGCCGGTGGGGGTTTTTAGTTCTACCGTGTGTCGTGGTCCGGGTACGGGTTTGGCTGTCCAGCCGGGTGTTTCTTTGGTGTGGTTGCAGGCTTCGCAGAGGCCTTGGCCGTTGGTGCTGGTGGTTGTGCCGTCACTGTGCCAGGGGGTGATGTGGTCGTGGTGGCGGATGGGCGCGTCGCAGTAGGGGGTGCGGCAGGTGTCGTCGCGGACCTGGAGGAACCGCCGGAGCCCGGGCGGGAAGAGCCGGGCCTTGGAGTCCATGGCGAGCAGCTCACCGGTGCCGGGGGCGGTGTAGAGCCGGCGGAGCCAGATGTTCAGTTCCCCGGCGTTAGCTTCTGATTCGGTGCGGACTGCTTTCCTGGCCCATTCGGCGGGGACGATGCCGTAGCCGGAGAGCTTGGCTGGTTCGCTGTCGCCCTGGAACAGGGTGCGGTCGGTCATGACCAGCTGCACCTCGATGCCGGCGACCCCGCCAGGGGTGCCGGTAACGTTCTCAACGAGCTGATCGGCCATGATCTGGCCCTTGGACCGTTCGTCCCCAGAGGACCGCAACGTATCCGCGTGCCGGGTCAGGGCCGCGTAGACGGCCACCCCCTGGGCGACGGGCAGCAGAGCGGTCAGGCGGGCCATGGTGTCCGGCGCCGGGCGAAGGGTCACGGTTCGGTCGTTCACCGCATGGCTGGCGCGTTTTGCCACCGAGTGCGGGTCGCGCCGGTACGCGGCAGC